>CAITMP010000715.1 GCA_903893525.1 uncultured Acidobacteriia bacterium
GCAAGCCCAGAATCTGGAAATGCTGAAGCCCTCGGGCGAGCTTGTCATCCTCCCCTACGCACAGGTAAAGTATGTGTCGTTCGTGAAGGAATTCGACGGCGATCCGCTGACTCGCACGGTCTTCCATTCGCGCCCGAAGTTCGAGGGCCTGTGGGTGAGGATGTCGCTGCTGGACGGGGACATCATGGAAGGCGTACTACCGAACAACCTACTTTTGTGGGACGCAACGGGTTATACGTTCACGCCACCGGAACCGGACGGGAACAACCAGAAGGTTTTCGTACCCAAAGTATCTCTTCGCGTGATTCAAGTTCTGGGAGTGGTTGGGAGCCCGCTGAGCACTTCCGGGGCTGCTCTGAAGAGGAAACAGCGTGTGAGTCCCGACCAAGCCCGGCTGTTTTAGTGCGGGCGTGCCGCGTTCGACGTATGGGAGGCCGGACCGGTTTGGTTACATTTTGATTTTCCCGTAGGCAATCCGATAGACTGGATAAGGCAGTTTCAGCGCTTTCCGGCCGTATCGGAACCAGTTCCGCGCTGGGCTGCAGAC
The DNA here is from genome assembly GCA_903893525.1 of uncultured Acidobacteriia bacterium. GTDB lineage: Bacteria > Acidobacteriota > Terriglobia > Bryobacterales > Bryobacteraceae > BOG-234. Next base: position 548 of record CAITMP010000715.1, read on the forward strand.
ACAGGGGTTTCAAATTATGCTCAGTAGCAAACGAACCACAGCGTTCGCAATCGCCGCGCTTGCGATCTCCGCATCCGCGTTGTTCGCCCAATCGGACCTCGGTACGATTCAGGGCGTCGTAAAAGACCAGTCCGCATCGACCGTCCCCAACGCCAGCGTCAAGGCAAAAAACCAGGGCACCGGTGCCGAACGTCAAACCAAAACCAACGAAGGCGGTTTCTACGTCTTCACCAACATCCAGGCCGGCACGTACACGGTCACAATTGAAGCCCCGGGCTTCAAGAAGTTCGAAAGCAATAGCAACAAGCTCGACGCAGCCAGCAAGCTGGGCATTGATGCCACGCTGACGCTGGGCGCGGCGTCCGAAACGGTGGAAGTCACCGCGTCGGCCACCCAACTGCAGACCGAAAGCGCCACCGTGCAGAAGCTGGTGACCCGCGAACAGATCGACTCGCTGGAATTGAACGGCCGCAATCCGGTCGGTCTGGCGTCGCTCGTTCCCGGTGCCCGCGGCGGCAACCTGGCCGGCCTGAACTTCGGTTTCAGCCAGGGTCCGTCGAACTTCAACGGTTCGCGCAACCCGGAAAACCTGATCACCTATGACGGTGCTCCGGCCACCCGTACCCGCTCGAACGGCACCAGCCTCGGCGCTGCCGACGTGGACTCGACCTCGGAAGTGCAGATTCTGACGGCTGCGTACGCTGCCGAATACGGTCGTACCTCGGGCGCGCAGATCCGCATCGTGACCAAGCCGGGCGGCAAGGATTTCCACGGCGCAGCGTATGAATACGTCCGCAACGACGTGTTCAACGCCAACACCTGGCAGCGCAACAAGACCCCCGGGCAGAACTTCGCCGCGCCCATCCGTTACAACCAGTTCGGCTACAACATCGGCGGCCCGGCCTACTGGCCCGGCAAGATCAACTCCGACAAGAGCAAGTTCTTCTGGTATTTCGGTCAGGAGTGGGTCCGTTACCGCTTCACCGATTCCGCCACTTGGAACGTTCCGACCCTGAAGATGCGTCAAGGCGACTTCAGCGAGCTGCTGACCCTGAACCCGGCCAACACGCAGGCCAAAGTTGTCACCATCAAGGACCCGGCAACGGGCGTTGCGTTTCCGGGAAATATCATCCCGACCAGCCTCGTCAGCAAGAACGGCAGCGGCATCCTGAAGGCCTATCCGGTGCCGAACCTGAGCGCCGGCAACTTCATCGGCGGCACTTCGAACTACTACATCACCGCGCAGCACCCGCAGAACCAACGCAAGGACACACTGTCGGCTGACTTCAACCTCACCAACAGCCAGCGCGTGCAGTTCCGCCGCAACAACTATGCGTTCTGGGAATACCAGCCGCTCGATGGCACGCCCACCGAGACGCCGAAATTCTTCAACCGCCCGAACCAGACCAACTCGCTCGACCACGTCTGGACCATCAGCCCCACCATGGTCAATGAAGCGGTTGCCACGGTTTCGCTCGACGACGTGTACATTCCGGTCGACACCCCGCACTACTTCGACCGCACCACGGCCGGCATCACCTACAAGTACATCTTCCCGGACGGCAAGCTGATCCCGACCCGTATTCCTACGGCCAACATCAGCGGACTGAACGGCCTCAACGGTGGTCCGTACCCGTCGCACTCGGCTGGCCCGATCTACACGTTTACGGACAGCTTGACTTGGGTGAAGAGCAACCACACCTTCAAGTTCGGCTTCTACTACGAAAAGTCCGGCGAAAACGACAACGACGAAATCAATGTCAGCGCCTGCCCGACCTGCACCAACAACCAGAACGGCCAGTTCTCGTTCAGCGACAGCCGCTCAGGCAACCCCAGCACAGGCAACGCCATTGCCAACGCAGCGATGGGCCTGTTCGACAGCTACTCCGAACTCGGCCAGCGGGCGTACACGGTTTTCCGTGGCTCTTCGTTCGAACCATTCGCCCAGGACAACTGGAAGGTCAACTCGAAGCTGACCGTGAACTACGGTTTCCGCTACACCGTGATCGTGCCTTACCACGCTCAGTGGGGCAACATGATCGCGTTCGACCCGGCACTGTATGATCCGAGCCAGGCCGTCAAGGTGGACCCCAAGACTGGCACCATCCTGCCCGGCGGCGACCGCTACAACGGCATGGTCATCCCCGGCAGCGCTTGGCCGGCATCGGCCAAGGGCCGCTTCCCGGAAGCCTTCAACCCCGCGTACGACTACCTGTTCCGCGGCGGCAAGTATCCGAACTACTTCTCGCAGATCCGCTGGAACCAGATCCAGCCCCGCTTGGGCATCGCCTACAACCTGAACCCGAAGACGGTTATCCGCACCGGCGGCGGTCGCTTCTACACCCGTCTGGGCGTCAGCGACTCGGTCTTCCTCGGCGGCAACCCGCCCTTCCAGCCGACCGCGAACGTCTCGTTCGGTTCCGCTGACAACCCCGGCGGCACGACCACCAACGCACTGCCGCTGACCGTTACGTCCCAGAGCCGCGCTTTCAAGAACCCGGAAGCTTGGAACTGGAACTTCACGGTTGAGCGCGAAATGCCGTTGAACTCGATCCTGTCGGTTGCCTATGTTGGTCGCCGCGGCCTCCACCAGCAGCGCGAGTCCAACATCAACCAGCCGCTGCCGTCCGTTGTCGCCGCCAACCCCGGTGTCAACCTCGACGCGCTGCGTCCGTACAAGGGTTACAACTCGATCCGCGTGACGGACAACGTTGCCAGCTCGCGTTACAACTCGCTGCAGTTGTCCTGGAACCGCCGCCTGACGAAGGGCCTGCTCTTCGGCATGGCGTACACGCTCTCCAAGAGCATGGACGACGGCTCCAACCAACGCGACATCATCCCCAACACCTACTACGCGGGCAACCTCTGGGGCCCGTCGGAATTTGACGCCCGCCACGTTTTCATTGCCAACTTCATGTACGAGCTGCCGATTTTCCACGGCCGCAACGACTTGGCTGGCAAGACCTTGGGAGGCTGGCAGATTTCCGGCATCATCCAGAAGCAGACCGGCACCCCGACCTCGGTCGGTCGTGGTCAGGACTATGCTGGCGTCGGCCTAGACGGCAGCTTGGCTGGCGGCATCGGCAACTACTGGGTCTACAGTGGTGCCCCGATCAACTACACCAAGCAGATCGCTCCCGACGGCCAGTCCGTTTACTGGTTCCAGCCCAAGAACGCGGATGGCAGCGCCATCTTCACCGCTCCCCCGGCTGGCACTTTCAACACCCAGAAGGGCATCCGCGACTTGATCTACGGGCCCGGATTCAACAACGTAAACCTCGGCTTGTTCAAGAAGTTCCCGGTGAACGAGCGCGTGGGCTTCCAGTTCCGTGCAGAGGCCTTCAATGTCCTCAACCACCCGAACTGGAACGGCATCGCCAGCACGGATCCGACCAACGGCAACTTTGGCAAGATCACGGGTAAGAACGGCGACGTCCGCAACCTGCAGCTCTCGCTCCGCCTGTATTTCTAGGCTTGGCGAAGGTTGGTACTCGGCCCCCGGGGAAACCCGGGGGCCTTTTTCATTTTCGCGGCGAACAATTCCGCATTCGACTTGCCCTATACTGACTCCGTGAAGCATCTCCGCAACACTTTGATCCTCATGCTGGGCACGGTTGGCACTGCGGGCGGGCATTTCTCGCTGCTGGCCCCGGCGTCGGCACTCCAGACGGAAAACGGCGGTAAGGGACCCGCCCCTTGCGGCGACGGCGTCGAGTCCAACATCGTGACGGCAGTCCGTGGTGGCCATGCCATGCCAATCCAACTCCAAGAGTTCGTTTTCCATCCGGGGCACTATCGAATCGCGCTTTCGGTGAATTCGCGGGCCGAATTGCCACCCGATCCCGACGTGGTGGATTCGGACGGCGTCTCGATCAGCGCCAGCATCCAGAAGCCGGTGCGCATACCGGTCCTTGCCGATGGAATGTTCGCACATACATCGCCGCCCCCGGGCGACTGGAGGGGCGAGGTTACCCTGCCTAATATCAACTGCGACCGGTGCACCATCCAGATCATTGAGTTCATGGCAGAACACGGAGCGCCCTTCTTCTACCACCATTGCGCCGACCTGAAGATCCAAGCAGATACCAGTCTCCCTCCGGCCGACGCGGCATGGCCCGCGAGCCATCCGACCAAGGCGGCGGTTTCGCATCTTGCGGATGGCGGCGGCTGGCAAACCTTGATTGCGTTGGTGAACTTGGACAGTGTACCGGCAGATTTCGCGGTGAAATTCTGGGGCGAGAGCGGGGACCCGCTGTTGGTGGGAATAACCGGTAACGGCAATTCGGCGACGTTTGTGGGGACATTGCCTGTTGGTGGATCGAAGACGATCCGGAGTGACGGCTCCCCGCCTCGCGGGACGTCCGGTTGGGCGGAGATTTCGAGTCCGCAATCGATCCAAGGCGTGGCCATTTTCCGGTTCAACCCCACCGGTCAGGAGGCGTCGGTTCCATTGGCGTCGTCGGGTGGACGGAGGTGGCTCTTGCCATTCGAAAGCGGGGAGGGACTGGCACTTGGCGTCGCGGTGACAAACTTGAGCGCGACAGACACCACAACGGTGGCCCTAACGATCCGCGATGAAAGTGGCACCGTGGTTGCAACGCCTGCACCGGTGGCACTGGGCCTCCGCCAGCATGCTTCGTTCGTGCTGGGGGTGCCCCAATCCGTGCAACGGGGAGTATTGGAGTTGATCTCGGCAAGCGCCGACATTCTAGTGCTGGGGATCCGCAGCAGCGGAGGAACGTTCACGTCGATTGTCGGTATGGGGAATTGATGCCCTAGCAACAAAAAACGGGACACGAGGCTTGCGGCCAAGTGTCCCGTTTTTTGGGTCGAGCTGGGAATGAAGGGCTAAGCGGCTTCGGGAGGAGGCAGGATTTTCACGCTGCTGGCAGCGATCTTTCCGTTGCGGTCCATGCCGAGTTCGTAGGCGATCTTCACGCCGGGAACCAACTGGGTGGCTTCACCCAAGTGTAGTCGCGAAATGTGGAAGAAGATGTCCTTCCCGCCGCCGTCCGGTCGGAGGAAGCCGAAACCCTTTTCCTCGAAGTAGGTCATCACGGAGCCGGTCTGTGCCTCGGGCGGCCCATCCTCGGCCTGATCTCCCGCCGAACTCTGGGAAGACTGCGGGCGTCCGCCCGTCTTGTCTCCCACCCCTTGCTTCAGCAGGGCGAGATCCTCTTCTGTCAATTCCCCTGACGGACGAGTTGTCGCCGTGGGCATCTTGAGATTTGGGTTCTTCTTCAGCGATTCTTCGAAGAGGCGTTTCTGTAGGGCGTTCAAAAGTCGGGTCCTTAATTCTCGGGCAAAAGCGCGTCTAGCAACACTACACTACGCAGACGTATGTGAGTCCGCGTCAAGATCAAAACCGGCGTCGTCGGCCAACTCATCGGCCAAGTCCTCGCCCGAAACTGCAATTTCGTCATCAAAACCTACGTTGCCAAAACCATCGGCACCAAATGGATCCACGGCAAACGCATCGGAAATGAACGCGTCCGATTCCAAGGCTTCCATCGGGGCGAGGTCCTTTACAACTGGAGCCGCCTTGCTCAATGGATCCTTCTTGGCCCGTGCACGGGAGGCCTTCTTATCAGCCGGAGGCTGACGGTCGCTCTTTTTGAGCGAACTCATTACCATCGAAGTGACGAACTTCTTCTCGCCGTGGTCGTCAAATTTGATGACGATGCGTTCATCCGTGCTGGAGATTACGGCTCCCAGTCCGAACCTCTGGTGCTCCACCTGAGCGCCTTGACTAAAATTGGCCATTTGGGTTTGAGATAGCTCCTAATATACAATCCGCGAATCGCCGCGCCAACGCAACACCCGCCAGCAGCGAATGGATTCCGCGCAAGGTACTCCCCATAATAACACGAATCGGTTTTCACTCGACTTGGATTCTCCGTCCGTTGCTGGTGACGCGCACCAACCCGCGCTGATCGGTCCGATACACCGACACATGCCGCTGTTCGAGAGCCGAAATCGTGAGCGGGTGGGGGTGGCCGTAGGAGTTCTCAAATCCATCGGAAACGAGGGCGAAGGCCGGGTGAACTGCGTCGAGCAGCATAGTGGTGGAGGAAGTCCGGCTACCGTGGTGGCCAACCTTCAGTACGGTGGCCTGGTCGAGGAAGCCACCGAAATAGAGCTCCTGTTCCGTGCGCTTCTCCATGTCGCCGGTCAGCAGGAAGGCGGTACGTCCGAAGGCGATGCGCATGACCAAGGAGTCGTCATTCTTCGCCTTATCGGATGCTTGGTATGCAGGCCCGGGCGCGAGGACGCGAATCGTGGCACCGCCATAGTCGAAGGGCTCGCCCCGGCGCATTTCGCGGACCGGAATACCCATCGCCGTGGCTGTGGCCTGCACGCGGCTCCACTCCGGACTGCCACCGTTGGCTCCGGTCCACAATTCGCGGGGATGGAAGTTCTTGAGCACGGCGGCCATTCCTCCCATATGGTCCTCATGGGCATGCGTCATGGCGACGATGTCGAGCCGCCGGATGGAACGCGACCAGAGATAGGGGGAAACGACGTCCTCCCCGATGTCGATGCCGGATTTGCGGGCTCTCCCGAATGATGGAATGCCGCCAGCGTCGACCAGCATGAGGCGTCCGTCGGGAAAAGCAACAAGTAGGCTATCTCCCTGGCCCACATCGATCACAGACAGCTCCATTTGCCCCTTCGGAACCGCAGGCTCGAACGGATGCGCCAGAATGAAACCCAGCGACACGACCACCATGGCCCACGACGCAGGAAACAACACAAAGCCATAGCGCCCCCCCCCGGCACGCCTGGAACATGCGGCGGCAAACAAGAGGGAGGACGCAAAGAGGGCTGCCAGCCAAAAAGGAGGCTCGGGAATACGCCAGTCCGGCTCCAACGACGCGTGAAAGGAGACAGCCCGGCGCGAGACATCCATCAATACTCCGCAAATTCGGGCAAGCCAGACCGATTGGACTCCGATGGCTAGAAATCCGAGTGGAACAGTGAGCCCCAGGAGTGGCCCCACCAGCAGATTCGCGGTCAGGCCGGAGAACGAGACGCGGTGGAAGTACTGAACCATTGGCAGGGCGAGACCCAGTTGGATGAAAAAGGTTGTGACCAAGGCATCCCAAACAAAGACACAGGCGCGTCCGACGCCCACCACCAGCCATTTCGCGCCCCACCGCCGCATTCCCAGCATAGCCAGCGTCTCGATCAACAGCCGCATCTCAACCCGGAACTGGGCCGCCCTGGGCACGAGCCGCATATCCCGTCGCATGTCATCGAAACTCCGCAGGCCAGCAGCAATGGGAGTGGACGTGTTCTCCATGGCAGGTACCGCGAACGCGCCGATCAGGGCAACGGCGAGAAACGAGAGCTGGAAACTGGCGTCGAACAGTTCCAATGGATCAAATAGGAGGAACAGGAGTGCGACCGCAGCCAGGATGTTCAAGAGTCGGCCCTCGCGATGGAAGATGCGCCCGAAACCGAAGAGCGTCATGCCGACGGCGGAACGGAGAACGGGTGCCTGCCAGCCGGCTATGCCTGAATAGAGCCACGCCACCGCCAAACCAGCCAAAAGCGCAACGGACCGCGGTACGGCGCAGAGGCGGAGCAATACCATCAGCAGCCCGGCCAGCACAGCCACGTGGCTTCCGGAGATGACCAGGGCATGGAAGGTTCCGGTGGTGCGGTAGTCCTCGGTCCAAATCTTCTCGAGTCGAGAGGTTTCACCGATTAGGACTGCCCGCATCATGCCGTTCGTGTATGGATCGTCGGGATACAGGCGGTCCAAGCGTTGCAGGGCGATACTGCGAATACCGTAGATGAAGCGGGCAAAAAGGCTTCCGCAATGCCCGGGAAGAAGCTTGACGGACGCGGCATCCCCGGATGCGGTCCAATACACCTGCTGCCGTGCCATGTAGGCCACCGCGTCGAACGAGCCTGGATTGGCAAAGTTGTGCGGATGGCGCACTTTACCTATAAATTCCACGTTGGAGCCGTAAGGCAGTTCGGGAAAAGGCCTGCTGTCCTTAGCGAAGAGAGATACTTGGGCACGAGCTCCGGCGTCGAGTTCCACCGTGAACCGTTCGCGCTCCGACGCCAGCATGGCAGGCTGGACAACACAGCCTGCGAGGGTCGCCAGTGTGCCGTCGGGAACGGAAAGGCGTGGTACAGGTGGGCTCGGGTGGAAAGCGACCAGCAAGATACCGAGGAACAGGCAGAGGACGATGTTGGCGAAACGACGTGCACGCGACAGCCCCAAGAAATGGGCGGTCAGGGATAGACAGCAGAGTGACGCGGAGGCAGCTAGAATCTCAGAGGTGGCAAATGGGACGAGGCTGGAAAGCGCCACGCCACAAGCGATGGCGATAAAGGGAAGGAGTAACGGCTCGGCTGCTCGGGTGTCAGAAACATCCACACTCAGTTAGTGGCTGGGCATTGGAATTCTTCTCAAATTATTTTGTTAGAGGGGAGCGCGTCCGCGGGAGACAATACCGGCGCAATCCAACCACTTGAGGAGGACACAAGTCTTGTGGGCCATATCATCAGGGTTGTTAGGACGACTGGAGTCCGATACCCCGAAGAAGCTCATAAGGATCTCGTAAGGATTTACCTGGGGGACCGACAGGGACTCGATGATGCATGCTCCCTCGAACTCGGCCAGACATTCGAGCTCGTCTCTCGACAAACCGCGAAGAAAGGTCACTAAAGCGTGTCTGCGGTGCGGCAGCGACGTGCGTAGAAGTGCGCCAGCAATAGAAGAGCGGGAGGCGACGACGGCCAAATTTAGCTCCAAGTTACAAACAGTGACGGCTAATTTCAGTATCCCGAAGCTGTCTGCGGAAAGCAATACCGCAACCTGATTTTTGTAGTGCCGGGGTAAGAATAGACGTCGCCGCAATGCTACTGGATGGATATCGTGGTGCCACCCTGAACGGTCCCGGTCGAGTCGATGCTCGAAATGCTGTTGAGGAAGAGCTTGATCGGCACCGATTGGCCCGTTTGCGCTGTCTGGGGGATCAGAATATTGATCTGCCAAACGCCTACGAGGCCTGGGGCCAAGCCGGAATACTGCACATTGGCATCCGGCAGAAAGGCCGATATGGAGCCAAGCACCACTTGGGGCTGGCTTGAGGTGACGGTGGCCGAGGCTGCGGCGGAACCGTCGGCTGGCGCTCCGATCACGGGGCCGGCACCGGTCCCTAGAAGCGACACGACCTGTCCGCGCAACACAGGGTTGGTGGGCGAATTCAACCCCTTGTAACTGCCGTCCGCGCCATAATTCAAGGCCACGGCTTGGCCGCTGCCGGACCCGTTGATGGTGAAAAGTGCTGGTGCGGCGGTGGCGAGCGTTGCCTCGGCTCCGGCGACGATCTGCCCTGTGGAGGCCTTCACAATCTGCACATCTGCGAGAGGCGCGCCGGCGATGGCTGAGGGTAGCTGCATGTTGATCTGGCCGGGAGAAACATAGAACAACGGTGCGGCTGTTCCGTTCACAAACACCTGCGTGTCACCCAATGTGGTTGGAAGGGGCACTTGCGTGGCGGCACCCGTGCCGGCGGCAATGGAATAGGTGGCGGATGCGGGTGCAAACAGGGAAATGATTCCGCCCGGAGCCTGGGGTCGGGTGGAGTAGTTGGCCGAACTGACGGCATTGGCTTGGGGTGCGTAGTAGAGAACCCGGTTCACACTGTCAGTTGCGAGCAGATTCCCAGTGGGATCCTGGTAGACCGAGAGAGGACCATAAATCGTCAGATTTCCATCTGCGGTGTTGCCCTTGAGCGGCAATTGGTCCGCGGCAGGGTAGTGGACCGCGACGCTGGCACCAATGTCGGCCACCCAGAAGCCGGCTGGAGCGGAAGCCGTAGTCGCTGGTGCTCCGCTTGCAGACACCGGGGTGTAGGGCGCGCCTGTGGAAATCGAGACAGGCTGGCTGAAACCGGTGTTGATGCTGATCGGAGGCGAATCGAAATTGTTCAGCTGCTGAACCTTGTTGAAAATCTGGACCCGGCGGTTCCCGGTGTCGGCGACCAGAACCCGGTCGGAGGAATCAACAGCCACGCCTCTTGGAGCATTGAGCCGAGCTGGCTCGGAACTGCCCGCCGGTGCAGTGGTAAAGTCAGAGGCACCCAAAACCTTGGTGGCGGCCATTCCTGTACTGAAGGGCTTGGCAAAGAACAAGACACGGTTGTGGGCCGCGTCGGCAACGATCAACCAACCTTTGGCTGGCTGGGTTGTGTCGAAACCTTCGGAAGTGAGCGTAATTGAAACTGGAGCAGCCATGTTTCGCTCGGATGCGTCCGTGACCGTCGAGGTAGCACTGGACTGGCCCAAGACCAAGTCCGCGGGCTGGGCCCTCAAATATGCGGACGAAAACGGAGTGCTGTAGCGGACTACGCGACCGTTTCCGGAATCGGCCACGAAGAGATTTCCAGCGGAATCCACGCTCAGGCCCGTGGGGAAATGCAAGCCCTGCGCCGAAGGCTTGGTGGCTTCGCCCGACGGGAAGTTCACGACCGTCCGAAGCATGTCCGGCTGACCGAAAACGATGTCGGCCTTTTGACCGTTTTTGGCTGCGGCGAAATCCTTAAATCCGAGGACACGGTTGTTCTGGGTGTCCGCGACGTAAAGGTGTGGTGGAGAGGAGGAATAGTCCAGGATTGCCGAACCCCAGAGGCCGGAGGCCGTCAGGCCGAATTCCCTGCCCTCGACCAAATTGACGCCCGTATAAGGAAAGTCCAACTGTCCGATGACCCGTGTGGCTGTGGTGGTCAAACCCTGAGAGGAAAGGGGAAAGACGAGAACACGGTTGTTCTGGCCGTCGGAAACAAATAGCTCGGTTCCCGAGGCCGCGACATCGGCGGGAAAGTTGAAGCTGGATGCCGAGGCATCCGCGTTGCCCTGGTTGGCTTTGAAGGAGAAGAAGTCCGGCTGTCCGACCACTGTGGTCGCGGACGGCGAAAACTGGGTGGATTCGGGCTGCCAGGCATCGATCGGCGGGAACAGCATGACGCGGTTGTTCTGGGAATCGGCTACAATGATGCCCGCCGCAGTAGCCACCACACCGTACGAAATGCCGAGCTGCGTCTGGGAAACCGGCAGGGAGCCAGTGGTCAACTTGGCATCGAGGCCAAGGATGCGGATGGCCGCCGTGTTGTTCTGGGGCGCAGCCGGAAAGACCAAAACTCGACCGAGCGCATCGGAAACGAGAAGCCGACCGGCGGAATCGAATGCAAGTGCCTGGGGATTGCGGAAACCGTTCTTGGTGATGATGTTGGCGGTTGAGGTCCGGGTCACGAAATCCGGCTGGCCCAGCACCAAGTCGGCCGCCACTCCATTGGAAGGCTGCCCGCGAAGCAGCGATGCCGGATACCGCAGGACACGGTTGTTTCCGGAATCGGCCACCCAAAGGCTTCCCTGCGCATCCACAGCGAGGCCGACCTTGCTCAGCGAACCGACATTCAACGAAAGCGACGAGGAACTCAGACCGCCAGCATTGGCGGAACGACCGGAAAGAGATGTCTGGCCAAGGACAAGATCCGGAAGGATCTGGCCGTTCTGCTGGAAAGGTTTTGGGTAGCGGAGAATCCGGTTGTTGAACGAATCGGCGACGTAGAGGTTGCCGGAAGAATCGACGGCTAGTCCCGAGGGAACATTGAGCGAAGTCGAACGCCCATTTTGAGCCGAGGTCAGATTCGCGACCTTGTCCACCTGCCCGATGATGATGTCGGCGATGGAACCAGCCTTCAATTGATTGCCGTACTGGAAGCCGAGGATGCGGTTGTTGCCCGCGTCGGAAACATAAATATTGGGCGGCGAGACGGAGTTGTCAACCGCCACGGCGATGGGGAAGCTGAATTCGCGGCCCTCGGTCCAGTTCGGACCGTTGTTGGTGAACAGGGTCGGGTTGCTGGCGGTTCCCAAATACTGGGGGTCGCCCAAGACCTTGACAGGTTTCCGGAAAAGGCTTTGAGCTTGGAGGCCCCCCGCCAATGACATGGCTACGAGTGCGGTAAGGAGGGGCGCGACGGATGATCGTTTGGTTGGCAAGCCATTTTGAAGATACCACGAACGCGGCTGAAAAATCATTTGCGCCATGGAATCAATGGCTTGCGCGGTCTATCTGGCGCGGTCTATCTGTCACTGCCTATCTGCGGACCTGGCCGAGCCACTCCCCACGCACCACGCCCAGCCAGGACGCCAGAATTGCCGCCAACCAAGCCTGACCCATCCGGCTCCAAAACTCGTTCGCGGTCTTTTCCAACGGCGCGAAGGTGTAGGTGGCCGCATAGCTCCTGGGGCTGGCGAAATACTCCATGTAGTGGCTGCCGAAAAGCGGGTTGCGGGCCGCGGGGGACTGCAGGAAAGTGGCAAAAGGCCATTCGACGGCAAGGTAGACCGCGAAGAAGACAGTTCCCATCACCAGAGCCCGGCGCCATGCAGGCCACGAGACCAGCCGGGGGCGAATCAGATCCTGGGCGAAGGCGGGGAAGATCAGGAGCAAAGGAAAACCGTTCGGCACGAAATGGGTAACCTCGTGCAGCACCGGCCCCAGCTTGGGCTGGGCGGGAAAGAGCGGCAGAATCCAGAGCATCCCCAGCAGAAACACGGTGTAGAGGCCCGCAACCTTGCTGCCGGCCCAACGGTTGCCGGTCGCGCCAGCCGCCATCGCAAGCGTCACCGGGGCCAGCATGCAAACGGTACGGTAGGAGGACGCGGAATGCAGCACCACGCGCCCGGAGAATTCGAGTACGAGGGACATTCCCGCAATCAGCAGCATTCCCGAGAGATAGAGATACAGGGTCTCCAAGCGTTTCGAGTCGTCGCCGACCGCCGCATTCAGCTTTGCCACGTTCAGCTTTACCGCATTCAGCTTTGCCGCATTCATTTTGGGCGCAAGCAGCATCAGCGAGCCAATCGCCACGCCGAAAATCCCCACAGCGAGAATTATGTGGGGCGGGC
>CAITMP010000716.1 GCA_903893525.1 uncultured Acidobacteriia bacterium
CGGGCATCATCAAGGCCTTCCATTTCCACATGCACCAGACGGATTGCTGGACCCCGGCCGTGAACATGCTCCAAGTGGCGCTGGTCGACCTGCGCCCGGACTCTGAAACCTTCGGTCGCCGCAACACCCTTTACGTCGGCAACCTGCGTCCCTGGCAAATTCTCATCCCGCCGGGAGTCGCGCACGGCTACAAGGTCGTGGGCTTGGAGCCGTCGGTCCTGATCTACATGACGGATCGCTTCTACAATCCTGCCGATGAGGGACGGATCGCGCACGACAACATCCTCATCAACTACGACTGGGAATTGCAGCACAAGTAGACTGCGCCGGAACGCGGGGGCGGAAGATCTCTGTCCCCGGGTTTAGGACTTGCGCCGGACAATGCCCTTGAGCTTGTCCTTGGTTTCCGCAGAAACGTAGTGGGTCACCAACCGCCGGAATTGAGCCAGCACCAAGGCCGGGTCGCTCCAAGGTGCATCCGCCAGTGCGTCCAGGAACTTCGATGGATCGTGCTGCTCGAAGGAGTGGTACAGGCTCTGCGGGAACATCCGGATTGTCTTCTTGACGGTCCCGTCCGGTCTTTGCGCCGGCATGGCCGATCCAATGCCACGGATGGCCTTTGCGAAATCGACGCCCACATGGGGGCCCAAGTGGTAAACCGGCGTCGGACGGGGGTTGAACTCCAACAGCGGCAGTCTGCCGGTGCCTGCTTCCAGCATGCAGTCAATTCCCGCCAACCCGTTGAACTCCGTTAGCTTCCCGATACCTTCCACCATGGTGTCCACTGCCGGACTCCAGTAGAACTCCACAGACGAGGCGGAGGCGAACCGTGTCGGCCACATGTCCCGCATGATGTAGCCAAACCAGCACAGCGGCTTGCCATGGTCATAGAGAACTGAGATCGAGACCGTATCCCCCACAATCTCCTGCTGGGCCACCACAGGTTCGGAAAATGACATTTCTTCAATGTGGCGATCCAGCTCCTCGAATGTCTTGGCAAAGAAGATGCCGGAACCCGATTGTCCCCTGTTGGCCTTCAAGTACACCGGACAGCCAATCTTGTCGACCGCCATCCGCAACTCGGGCTCCGAACTGCAAATCTCAAACCGGGGTGTTTCTATGCCCGCCGCGCGCGCGTCCAATAGGAACCGGATCTTGGATCCCTCACGCTCCAACGATTCGGGATTGACCGGAATCGGAAACCATCCCTGGAGCCAATCGTGCGGCTCCTGGTCAACAGCTGCCCAAAATGTCGCTTCGTCCGCGACAATAATCAGTTCGTAGTCCGCCCTGTTTCTTGCTAGGTGTTCCCGGGCGGCTGCGGCAGCTGCGTCGGGGCTTTTTCCGCAAGGGATCAGTTTGGATACAAAACGGGAGCTTGCTGCCGCCAACCCTGTGGAGCCGAGGAGGGTCACTTGGAACCCCGCTTTGGCGAAGAGCTTGGGAAGCCGCGCGATACCCACCGCGTCAATTCCCGCGATTAACAGTACCCGCCGTTCGCAATTGGACTCTTTTGACAGCATCGGAGGAACTTATAGACTAGTACGGCTGCCGCGTTCTTCAGTCAACCTTCAGCTTCCGGTCCTTAGTGATTCCTACTATTTGGAAAAAGCGGCCAGAGCCTCTTCCCGCGTGTTGTAGATTTCGAAGACGCGGTGCATCCGCACCAGCTCGATCAGAGCCCGAACCGGCTTCTTCAAAGAGCAAAGCTTCAAGTCGCCGCCGACGCCGCTGATTTGGCGCAGGGACGATACCATGGCACCCAGCCCGGAGCTGTCCACGAAATCCAAGCCGCTCAAGTCCAGAACAATCTTTGCGCCCGGGGTGAGCAGCGGGGCGATGCCAGCCTTGAAGTCCTTGGAATTGCTGGCGTCCAAGGCCTTGCCCGGGACCACAACTACCGAAACCTCACCTGCCTTCTCAATACTCATGGTTTCTATTGTAAGGTGCATCGTCTCTCTCTTGGGAAGCTACTGCTTGCGGATAATCGATATCGAAATCACATTCGTGTCGCCAACCCGGCTATAGGCCAGCTCGTCGGCACAGTGGAAGACTATGTAGGTGCCGAAACCGCCGTCGCGGGAGCCGTCGAACGAGGGTGGCGGAACCGAGAGCGGATCGAATGCGATCCCGTCATGCCTCAGTTCCACATTCATGTGGTTCTGGTAGACCGTCGCCGTCATCCGGATTGGGCCGCCGCACAGGCCTGTTGCGCCGTGGGCAATGCAATTCACGAACAGCTCGGTGCACGCCAGCTCCAGCTGTCCGCACCCAACGTCGCCCAAACCGCCGCCCGGCAATCCCGTTGCCGCCGCCGCCATCCAACGGCGCATTCTTTCCAGCTCCTCCAAGTCGCAGCGAAACTCTTCATGCCAAACGGCGACAGGGGGAGGGCCCTCGTCGACCCGTATCGTTACGGCGATGCATGTGAAGTCGTCGGCCTGCGGACGGTGCTCCCCGAAAGCCGCCGCGTGCTTCCGGATCTGGTCCACCAGGATATCCGCACCCAGCGAACTCCAGTTCACCACGCACTCCACCAACCGCTCTTCGCCGAAGAGATCTCCAGTCGGGTTGCGCGTCTCGGTGACACCGTCCGAAAACAGCAGGTAGGTGTCGCCGGGCATCATCCGATGGGATTGTTGCTGACAGGAAAATTTCGGCATGATGCCGATGGGCAGGTCCTCCCCACGCAGGAAGGTGGTCTCCCCCGTCTGTTTCCGGTACAGAAGGATGCCGGTGTGGCCGCAGTCGACGAACTCCAACAGGCTGCGCCCCACGTCGAAACGGGCGTAACAAAGCGTCACAAACCTTTCCAGCTGGATCAACTGGTCCACAACACCCAAGGCCGCCCGGTTGACGATCGCCTCCGGGGAGGGGGCCCCTTCGTTCGCCCGAATGGCGAGACTGGCGATTGCGCGCAGGAATTGGTTTTTTGTGGCCGCACCCAACAGCGCAGCCGCGATTCCCTTACCCATCACGTCGCCCACCAATACGTCCACACACTCGTTGGAGTGTCGGAGGAAATCATGGAAGTCGCCGTCAATCCGCTGGGACGCTGCGCTGAACGACGCCATGTCGAAACGGGCAAGGCCTGTTGGCGGATCCCCGAACAGTAGCGACTGCTGGATTGACGAAGCGATTTCGATTTCCTGGGCCCACCGCTCGTTTTCCCGCATCGTCCGTTTCAGGCGGTCGCTTTCCAAAAGCATCGACGCTTGGTGGGTGATCGCCTCCAGCAGTCGCGAGAACGGGGCGTCGAATTCGAAGTTGTGGTCGTTGCGCCACGCTGCAAGAAATCCGATCACTTTCAGGCGCGCGGTGACCGGTGCTGCCGCCACCTGTTGTGCCACCGCCCACGGGGCCAGACCTGTCGGTGCCGTCTCCGCCGTGATGTGGCTGACAACGATTGCTCGTCCCTCGCCAACAGGCTTCTCCAAGCCCCCCAGATCCACCCAGTCCAAGGTGTCGGTCGCATCGCCCGCAATCGGTTTCAATCTGCCGCTGCGGGTGAGAAACAAGGCGGTCCGCATGCCCTCCTGGAGCGACGTGAATCGGTTGATCAATCGCTCCAGTGCGGTCTCCACATCGGCGTATCGCAGCACGTCGGCGCTGATTTCGTAGATTGCGTCGAGGCTTTCCCAGTTGCTGCCCAGTTCCTCCAGCAGCAATTCCTCACGCCGTTCACCCTCCAGCCGCTCGATCACGCTGCGAACCGCAACACCGATGCAATCCGCCACGGCGCCAGTACCGGGGCTGCATGAAACCTTTAGGAGGATGTTTGTCTTTCTGTCGACCTCGAAAATTTGGGGCTCAACCCCAAGACTGCCGAAAATTCGGATGGAATCGTAGCCAGGCATGGCAAGCTCCATGCCTACTCCCTCTATCCCGTCGAGTTCGGCAAACTCGACGCGCAGCCTCTCCGCCGTTGCCCGGAACTCCTTTTGCGACACTGTCGGTTGCGTGTTCTGGGGCATCCGGCGTACCTATTCCCGCTCTCCAAGTGTGGCTTCCGCTGTTGGAAGCACGCCGCACTCGCGTAGTTTCCTGATCAGCTTCGACGGTGCAATCGGTTTCGGGCACTGCGCTGTTGCCCCCGCCTCCACCAAGGCTTGGTCGTCTTGGTTGAACCACTGCGCACTCAGCACAATCACCACAAGCGCCTGCCACTTGCTGTTCTGCCGAAGTACTTTCAGCATGTCGAACCCCGATATCCCGGGGAGCACAACATCCAGAAGCAGCGCGTCCGGCTCAAAGGCTTCGATGATTTCCAGCCCCTGCTCGGCGGTGTTGGCCACTTTGACCGAATAGCCCTCCTTGGCAAGCACATGCTCTAAAAGCCGGGCGATATGACGCTCGTCTTCAACCACTAGAACACGACTGGGCCGGGCTTCCGCCACGGTAGCGGGTGACGAATCCGGGTGTGGAAGGAATTTTCTTTCCAAGGTACACTCATTATAGTAGGCGGGTAGTGAAACACCGCCTCCAATTTTCCGGCAACCTGCTTGAATAAACGGTGGACCCTATGCCCGCGACCCCTATCGGAACTACGCCTCCAGCAGATGTCGTGAACCGAGTCCCAACTCCGGTGCACGCAGTCCCGGATGATCAAGTCCGCTTGGACTTGATCGAGGCCCTCTACAGCCGTTACGGTGCGGACGGCGCCCAGAGCATTTCCGTGCGCTGGAAATATTGGCACAAAAAATATCTTTGGAAGCTGGTCGTCGGCGGTGCCACTCTGACCAAAAGGCTGATCGACGTTGTCGTCGCCGTCTGCATGATGATTGCCTTGGCACCATTCCTGCTCGCGGTGGCCCTTGCCATCAAGCTGACCGATCGTGGTCCCATCCTGTTTTGGCAGAAACGCGTTGGCCAGTGGGGCAGGGAATTCCCCTTCCCCAAGTTCCGTTCCATGGTCACCAACGCGGAGGCCCTGAAGGACAAACTGCTGGCGATGAACGACCACCAGAACGGCATCACCTTCAAGATGAAGAAGGATCCGCGCATCACCTGGATCGGCCGCATTATCCGCAAGGCCAGTATTGACGAATTGCCCCAGTTGTGGTGTGTCCTCATCGGTGACATGTCCCTCGTTGGACCGCGTCCCCCCGTTCCGCGTGAAGTGGCGCTCTACACATTGCGGGACAGGCGCCGCTTGGACGTAAAACCCGGCCTCACCTGCATCTGGCAGGTCAGCGGCAGGGGAGACATTCCGTTTCCCAAGCAGGTCGAGCTGGACGTCCAGTACATTGAGAGTCAAAGTATTTGGGTTGACATCGTCCTCCTGTTGAAAACCGCGCCCGCCGTCATCTTCGGCAAGGGTGCCTACTAGACGCGTACCTAGGTGCTTGCCCATTCAAATGCAGCCCAGCACTCCAAAGTTGGAACCATCCCCGGAGCGGGAGCGCCTCATCCAAGAGTTGAGCGGGCGCTTCTCCCCTGCGGGAATCCGCCGCCGTCGGCTCCACAGGACTGTCGGCACAGGTCTTTGGCTTGTCTGGATACAAGTACTTAGCGCGTCGCGACGATTGCTCGACATCGTAGCCGCCGCCCTGCTCCTCCTCGTGCTCTCCCCGTTGCTCGTATTGCTCTACCTCGCGGCGCGGGCTCGTGGCGGTGGCCTCCGGCGCACGGAGCGCCTTGGGCGCTGGGGAATCGTTTTTTTTGAGCTTGGTTTTGATTCCGGTCCCTTCCGGCATCTACCCGCATTGTGGAATGTGCTTCGAGGCGATTTGGCATTCGTTGGCCCACGCCCAGTCTCGCCGGGAGACGTTTCACCTGTCGACCGCCTCGCTTTCCGCCGTTTCAAAGTCCGCCCCGGTCTGATATGCCTCTGGTGGATCCGCCAGCGTGCCAATATCGCCTACGGCTCCGAATCCGAATCCGACGCCGAGTACCTGGAGAGCCAGTCCCTCTGGAACGACATGGCTATTGGATTGCGCGCAATCCCCGCTGCCTTCTACGGCGGTGGCGTGGCGGCCGCACCCGACCAGATCGACTTTCTCGGCATCCGCATCGACAATCTTTCCATGGACGAGGCAATTGACAGCATGCTGGCCCATTCCGAACAGCCCTTGTCGGCCCGGCTTGCGGGCCAGGGCACGATGGCCGCCTTCATCAATGCCGACTGCGTGAACATCTCCTACCGGGACGCTGATTACCGGGAAATTCTCCGCCGGAGCGGCATGGTCTTGGCCGACGGAATCGGCGTGAAACTGGCCGGGCGCATCCTCAATACCCACATCCGGCAAAATGTGAACGGTACCGACCTTTTTCCGAGGCTCTGCGCGGAGATGGAGCGCCGCGGAACTGGCCTTTATCTGCTCGGCGGACAGCCGGGGATTGCCGCGGCCGTGGCGGACTGGGTTCATGCCAAATTTCCTCAGCTCAACATTCGCGGCCACCACCATGGCTTTTTCAAGCCAGAGGAAACGGGCCGGATCCTCCAGGAAATCCGCGATTCCGGCGCGCAGATCCTGCTTGTTGCCTTTGGAGCCCCCCGCCAGGAGAAGTGGATTTCCAAACACCTGGCCGAAACCGGCGTCGGGCTTGCGATGGGTGTTGGCGGATTGTTTGATTTTTATTCGGGCCGGATTCGCCGGGCACCAGCTTGGGTGCGGGAGATCGGCATGGAGTGGTTCTACCGCTTTATTCAGGAGCCGCGCCGCATGTGGCGCAGGTATTTTGTTGGCAACGCAGTATTTCTCTGGCGGGTCTTGTGGAACCGGCTGCGCGGAGGGGAGACCGTATGATCGCTATCGTCGTGGCATTGGGAACCAACGAGTCCTACGGAGGCTTGCAGGAGCATTTGCCCGTGCCCTTGCTTCCATTGGCAGACAAGCCGTTCATCCAGCATGTGGTGGAGTATCTGGCAAACAACGATGTTCGGCGTTTCCACTTCATCCTGAGCCATCTGCCCGAGAAAATCGAGGACGCACTCGGAGATGGGGCGCGCTGGGGCTGCAGCTTCCAGTACCATTTGTTGCCCGCCGATGCCGATCCATTCCGCTTTGCGGGCAACATTGCCGCTGCGCAGGATTCCAACACCATCCTGGCCAACGCCGAATGCCTCCCCCATTTTGACCTCCAAGGCGCTCTCCCCGGCACCATAATCGTCCACGGCGGCAACTGGACCCGCTGGGCTGTCCTCTCGCCCACGGATTTCAACTTGCCGAATCTTGACTCCCACCGTCGCATGGAGGCTGAACCGTTCCTCAGCATTGAGTCCGGCACCGAGTTTCTCCGCAGCCAGCGCGACGCACTGGAACTGCGTTTCCCCGGCCTGCTGATCGCCGGACGTCAGTCCGATCCCGGTGTCTGGATCGCGCGCAATGTTGTCCTGCATCCCACCGCCAAGGTGACCGCGCCGGTTTACGTGGGGGAAAACAGCCGAATCGGCCGCGGCGCCGTCATCGGACCGTCGGCGGTGATCGGCCAAAACTGCATCATCGACGAGCACACCATCGTCGTGGATTCCATGGTCGCCGCAGGTACCTATGTCGGGGAGGGTCTCGAACTCAACGCCGTGATCGTGGACCGCAATCGCCTTCTCAACACAAGGCTTGAAACCACGCTTCTCGCTTCCGAGGCCTTTCTGCTCGGCAGCCTCACCGGGCGCAACACGGGTAGGGAAATGTACCGGCTGCTCTCGATGGCAATTGCCTTGGTTCTGCTATTGCTGCTCTGGCCTCTTGTGATCCTCGCAGGGCTTTTCCTGATGGTCGCCAAGCCCGGCTCGGTAGGCTCGAAGCGGGCCCTTTCGATACCGGCTGATGACGATCCGGGCGCTTGGCGCGAGACGGAATTCCTGAGCTTTGACAATCGACCCGTTACTAACTCGTCGGGAGGGCGTTCGGGCCAATTCTTCCAACATTTGCTGCCAGGCCTCATAGCCGTTCTCCAAGGAAAACTGTTCCTCGTAGGTGTCCAGCCCCGGTCCAAGGAAGCAGTGCTTGCCCTGCCCTCCGACTGGCGGTCCCTGTATCTCAATACCAAGGCTGGTGTGATCACCGAAGCTTCCGTCATGTTCGGCGGCAATCCATCCGAAGATGAACTGTATACCGCTGAAGCCGTCTACAGTGCGACCGAGTCCATCGGCCACGACCTTCGTCTCCTAGCACTCTGGTTTTCCAAGCTCGTCACCGGCTTTCCCAAGCCGGAGGCCGATTCAATTGCGGAGGAACTGAACTGACGCCCTCCCCTATACCGGTCGACGAGGAACAGCGCCTCCGGGATCTGCAAGACTTGGAAATTCTGGATTCGCCTGCCGAACCGGTCTTTGACCGGATTGCACGGATTGCCGCGCGCGCCATGGGTGCGCCGTTCGCTTTCATCGCATTGGCGGACCGGGATCGGCTCTGGTTCAAGGCCACCTCCGGGATCAGGGTGCGGGAAACGCAGCGAGCTGCCGCTTTTTGTTCCTACGCCATTCTTTCCGATGAACCATTGGTTGTGCCCGACGCCTCCTTGGACGCGCGCTTCCGCAACCATCCGCTGGTAACTGGCCCGCCCTTCCTCAAGTTCTACGCCGGCGCGCCGCTCAAGCGTCCAAACGGGTCCGCGTTCGGCACTCTTTGCGTTTTGGGCCGCGATCCCCATTTTGCCCTGACCCCGGATCACTTGGCGAATCTCGCCGAACTGGCTGATCTGGTTGTTGAGGAGATGCAGCAGCGGGTGGCCTTGCGCCGGATTGAGGCTGCAAGGGTCACACAGGAGCGCCGCGAATCCATCCGCCTCAGACTTCAGGAAGCGATCCGCCAGGCCCAAAGCCACTTCATCTCCGGAGGTGAGCCCGAAATCGTTTTTGGCGAGCTATTGGATGGCATTACCGTCGCTACTGCTAGCCGCGCGGGTTGCATAGCGGAGCCCTGCCCGGATGGCCTCGTGGTCCGGGCGTCGAAAGGCTCGCACAACCTCCTCCCATTGATGGAGCTTGCCCTCGCGTCGTTGACCATTCAGGAATCCGGCACAGCGGCTGCCTTTCCCGTGTTCCATGGCGACAAGATTGCCGGGGTCATCGCATGGGACCGTGAAAAGACCGAGGACACCATCAATCTTCGCGCAAAAGTGGCTCCGGTTCTCGATTCAGTTGCCGTGCTTTTCGCCGCAGCCAAATCCCGAGCCGAAGGTCGGTCCGCCGCAAGGGCCATTCGACTCCGCGACCGGGCGTTGGGCTCCATCACGTCCGCAGTCTCGATTGTTGATCCCCGAGCGGGTTCCATCCTGTACGCGAACTCGGGTTTTGAGTCCATGTCCGGCTACTCGGCTGCCGAGTTGGTTGGCCGACCCTACAATCTGCTCAACGGACTGGATACCGACGCTGCGTCCATTCGGCAGATTGAGGCCGCGCTGGCTGCCGGTGACGATATCGATGTCACCCTGCGCAACTACTACCGCGACGGAACGGCCTTCTGGAACCGCATCCGTTATTCCCCAGTAAAGGACGACGCTGGCAGGGTCGACTACTATGTCAGCGTTGCCGACGACGTCACCGACAAAATCGCCGCCGACGCTGAACTCCTCCGCGCCAAAATTGCGGCCGAACGGCACGCCCAGACCACATCCCGTTTCATGGCGAACATGAGCCATGAA
>CAITMP010000717.1 GCA_903893525.1 uncultured Acidobacteriia bacterium
ATCTTGGCGAAGAGGGTACCGGGACGCCGGGAGGACATGGGCTGTAGTGTCTACAGTTGCATTTTACATGTAATAGCGGGAAGTCCGGTACCAGTCGAGGGTTTTTCGCATCCCCTGCTCGAAGGTGTACTGGGGCGAGTGGCCGAGGTCGGTGATGGCGCGAGTCGTATCTGCCTGGGAGTCCCGGACATCGCCCTCCCGCGGAGCACCGAAGATTGCCGGGATGGTGACGCCTTCTATGGACTGGAGGAGTTCCCAAGCTTGGTTCAAGGTAATCCGGCCACCATTGCCACCGTTATAGACCCGCCCTGAAACGACCTCAGCGGGTGCTTTGGATGCTTTGAGGTTGAGAGCCACAACGTCGTCGACATAGGTGAAGTCACGAGATTGGCCGCCGTCTCCGAAGATGGTGGGGGAACGGCGGTCGAGGACTGCCGTCATGAACAATGAGAGGATGCCGGAATATGGGCTGCCGGGGTCCTGCCTCGGACCGAAAACATTGAAATAACGTAGGCTCACGGTTTCCAAGCCGAAACATGACGCCCAAACTGACATATAGTACTCTCCCATCAGTTTCTGGGCGGCATACGGGGACTTGGGGTTGGTCGGCATCGACTCCACCTTCGGCAGTACAGGTGTATCACCGTAGGCCGACGATGACGCAGCATAAATAACGCGTCGGACTCCTGATTCCTTAGCGCAGCGCAGAACGTTGAAGGTGCCGTTGATGTTGACGTCGTGTGACGGAACAGGGTCGTGGATGGAACGGGGAACCGACGGAATCGCCGCCTCGTGGAAGACGACCTCGACACCGTCCATCGCCTTGCGCATGGCGGCGTAGTCCCGGATGTCGATGTGGTGGAAATTTACGGAGCTTCGAACTTCCTCCAAGTTCCGCTCGTGGCCTGAATTCAGATTGTCGACAACCGTGACGCGGCTGGCTCCGTCCGCTAAAAGTCCGCGCACAAGAGCCGAACCAATGAAACCAGCTCCACCGGTGACCAAGTAACGATTCATTGGCGTATCAGTGCTTCCTTGGAGCGCAAATAATCGATGGTTTCCGATGCGATTCGTTCGCCGCCAATTTCGAAATCGAACGCTTCGAGCGAGATCCAGCCTTGGTAGTCGAGACGGTCCAAGGCCCGGAAGATGCTGACGAAATCGTAGTCGCCGGTGCCGGGGTGGCGTCCATCCATTTCGTTTACGTGGACGTGTCGAATTTCGGAAAAATACTGTTCGATGAGCACGTCGTGGGCCGCGGTCTCGTCCTCGGCGTTGTGGCAGTCGAACATGGTGTGGACTGCGGGGCTGGCGATCTGACGGACGACTTCGGCAGCATCGGCGAGTGTATTGACGACGTCGCTCTGGGATTTTGGAAGCGCCTCCATTAAGAGGCTGACGCCACGTTCTGCGGCGCGAGGGGCGATGGAGGCCATGCCGTCCATGAAGTTCCTGGTGGCTTCTGCTGCGGTCAGTCCACCCGTGGAAGAGCGTTGTTTCGGCGAGCCGAAAACCATCACGCCATTATCCGAATCGGTTCCCCCCAGATCCGCGCACAGATCGACCAGGTTGCGGACGTAGGTCCAGCTTTCGGTGCGGAGAGCGGTGTCGGGCGTGGTGACATGAATCTTCTTCGGGGTGACCAGCAGCCAATGGAGACCGGCAAAAGCGACGCCTTCGTTCGCCATGATGTTGCGGTACTCGCGGCGCTTGGCGGCGTCAATGTCGAGCGGATCTGCCGCTAGGGTAAACGGGGCGATCTCGATGCCGTCGTAACCGGCTGCCCGCAAGACTCGGCATACTGCAGCGAAGGACTTGGGGTCGCTTTGAGCATAGCGACCGCCGCTGTGCGGAGCCTCGAAGGCCTCGTTGCACATGGCGTAACGGAACGGATTTCCCATCAGATACTTACCATCCGGATTGTGGACATCAACCTCCTAGTTTGCCAGATCGGCGGCGATGGTGGGGGCACGATGCTGGTCAAGGAGGTCAGGCTGGGCGGAAATCACGGGCGATGACGCCGAGTCCGCCGAACCAGTCCCGTTCGATTTCGAAGGCCGCATCGAGTGCAGAGTGGCCGGAGAGTTCGTCGACACGCTCGCCCATGCCGAAACCCTTTAAAATCAGGCTGCGGCCGTCGTGCCGAGCGGCGATCTTGAGGTGCTTGTCCTTCCAAGGCTGGGGCGGGCCCGCGAGTTGGGCTCCGAGTGTGGCGAAGATGGGCCGGGGATTCTCCAAACCAAATGGAGCAATTTGGTCGAGGGCAGCCCAAAGTTCCTCGCTGACGTCACGGAAGCCGATGACCGCATCCACTTTGGTGGTGGCGCGCATGTCCTCCGCAGTCAGGCGGGTGGAAGCGTACTCGCGGAGACGACGGTCAAATTCCTCCAAGTTTACGGCGGGGAGGGTGAGGCCGGCTGCGTGGGCATGTCCACCGAACTTGGTGAAAAGTTCGGGCATGCTTTCGAGCGCGTCGAGCAGATGGAAAGAGTCGGTACTGCGGCCGGAACCATGGGCAACACCGTTTTCGACTCCAAGGACGAAGGCGGGGCGGTGGTAGCGCTGGACGACGCGGCTGGCGACGATTCCGACAACGCCTCTGTGCCAGTCCTCGGCCCAGAAGACAAGGGCGGCGTCTTGGTCGGTGACGGGGCGTTGTAGGCAGCGATCAAGAATTTCATCGACGATGGCGCGTTCGGCGGCTTGGCGCTCCTGATTGAGGCTGAAGAGTTCGCGGGCGATCATCTCAGCCTCCTCGGGGTCGCTGGTGAGGAAGAGCCGGACGGCTTGGCCGGCGCTATCCATACGGCCGGATGCGTTGATGGCGGGGGCGATGCGGAAGCCGACTTCGGTGGCGTTGGGGATCTTATCCCGGAAGCCGGCGGCGTTGAGGAGTGCGCGGAGGCCGGGGTTGCGCACATCTAGAAGGCCGTTGAGGCCGTGCTTCACGATGATACGGTTTTCGCCGGTGAGGGGGACGATGTCGGCAACTGTGGCGATCGCGACGAGCTTTAGGAAAGATTCCAGGACGCGGGTCATGCGGTCGTTGGTCCAACCCATGCCCAAGAGGACGGCGTGGGCGAGTTTGAAGGCGACTCCGGCACCGCAGAGGTTCTTGTTCGGGTATGGGCAGTCTGTGCGGCTCGGGTTGACGACGGCGAGGGCGGGCGGCAGCTCGGATTCGGGGAGGTGGTGGTCGGTGACGATCACGTCCAAGCCGAGTTCGCGTGCCCGTTGGATGGCGGCAACGGCGCGGGTGCCGTTGTCGACGGAGACCAGAAGCTGGGCTCCTCGTTCGAGGGCACCGTCGATGGCTTCGGGCCGCATGCCGTAGCCGTCCTGAAGGCGGTGGGGTATGTGCCATCCGCAGTTGGCTCCGGCCATTTCGAGGGCCTTTTTCAGGACGACGGTGGAGGTGACGCCGTCGACGTCATAATCGCCGTGGATTTCAATCCGTTCGCGGCGGGCAATGGCGGTGCGGATGCGGTCCACGGCCGGAGCCATGTCCCGGAGAAGGAAGGGGTCGTGCAGGTCCTCCATGCGGGGGTTGAGGAAGCTGGTTGCGCTGGCGGCATCCCGGTAGCCCCGGTTCCACAGGATTGCGGCGGCTGCGTTGGGAAGGCCTAGTTCGCGCGCGAGGGACGCAATCGACGAGTCTTCCCCGGGGTTGGGAAAGATCCAACGGGCGGGATGGCGGACCGCTTTAGTTGTTGGAGTAGAAGCCGCCGCCGAGTCCGTCGTGTTCGTCCCCTGAGAATTCGTCTGTGCCGTCGGGAAGGAAGGTCGAGAGTTCCTCGACAGCTTCCATAAATTCTTCGTACCAATCGGTGCGGAGTTCGTAAAGGTAGAGATGCGAATTGTAGTCGAAGGCTAGCTCGATGGAGCAGGTGGCACCGGTGTGCCGACGCGCGCCGCGGATGGTCTTCTCGTATTCGCGCTTGTCATCCCTGGTGAGGTGGGCGTTTTCGAGTTCCTCCAAGGCTTCCTCAAGCTCTTCATCAGAGAACTCCTGGGCTGAGAGGAGGACAAGTTTCTGGCCGGCCTTTTGGGCGGCTTCGAGGAACATGCGGTAGTCGGGGAATGTTTCGACGTCCCAGGCGATCACGGGAAGGGCGTCGAGCGCGCCGGGCATGCTGCGGAAAACACCAAACTGCGAGGCCCCGAGGTAGTCGAGGATTTCCCGCTTCAGAGTGTCAAGGTTTAGATCCACGGGGTCCCTTTCGCACGCTTCAGAATACCACCGGGAAGAGATCAATACAGTCCCAGGAGTTCGGGAGGTGTTGGTTGCCTGAATGCCGGGCGGGTTGCGGAGTAGGCTCCGTGCCTTGTAAACATTCGGTGGTGGGCTTCGGCGAGGCTGGTGATGGACAGCCAGGATTCCCGAAATCCCTGAAGGCTGCGAGCCTCCTTTTCCGTGCGGACTTGGTGGGCGGCGGGGTCCAAGCCATCGTCCGAGACGGATTCATAGCTTAGGCGGTAGCCTGGGTTCGGCTGGAGTGCGAACATCCAATCGAAGATCGCCTTGGAGCGTGCCATGTGGAATTCGGACGTGACGACGAGGAGATCGCGGAGGCCCATCGGATCCGTGTGGATCACACGGGCAAAAAATGCGTTGCCGATGGTGTCGTAGGAGTGGGTCTCGGTGAGGATCAAGTCCTGCGGCACGCCGGTCGCGGCGAGGTAACGGGCTCCGGCGACCGATTCGTAGATCGGGAAGCCGTGGCTGTCGAGCGGGGGTGGTCTGTGGGTGGTGCCGGCGCTGAGGAGGATGAGAAATTCGCCGGAATGGAGTTGGCGCGCCCGGTCGAGGCGGCGCAAGGCCCATTCGGGGAGTTCGCCGCCATCCCGGACACCACCACCGAGTACGATGATCGCGTCGGGCATCTACCTAAAATGTACCGGTTGAGTGAGTGCGCCGTTTCCCGCCGAGTCCCATACGGCAAAGCGGACCCATTTCTTGCCGGTAGTGTCGAACGGGACGCTGAGCTTCCTGGTGGCCAGCGGGGCCATGGTGGTCAGATCCAGAATTTTCCGGTCTACGGTGGCGCCATCGCCCCAGACGACTTCCGCAAATTCCGGGGGGAAGGTCCACTCGACTTCGGCGTTGAATGCACTTTGAGTACCCTTGCCCACGATGGACCAGTTTCGTAGAAGGACCTCGCCGGTGGTGTTGTAGAAATCGCCCGCCCGCATGGCTTTGAGGACGGTGTCCCAGCCCTCATCAAACTTGGGCACGCTGGCGAGCTTGACATAGTTGACGACGAGCTGGGGGTAGGTTTCGTCATCGGGGTGCTTCATGTAGGTGTCGCCCTCGGAAATCATGTACTTGGGGCCGGACCAGTTGTTCATGTCGTCGAGTAGCTTGAGGCATCGGCCTTCGCAGATGCGCTTTTCGGACTGGTCGACGGGGAGCGACTGGAAGGAGGCGCCGAGAAAACGGTCACTGTTGAAGAAGTCGGTGTTCCTGGTGGCGTCGGGATAGCCTGCGGAGCCCTTTGTGCGCGGGTGCGTCTGCCAAACGAAGCCGTTTTCCTGTTTGAGGAGATCCAGTTCGTTGGCTGCAGTGGTGGTGTGGTAAACCCTGCCGAATCCGGCGATGGTTTCCTGGAAAGGTTGGGTCGGGGCGACGGGCGGCTTCCGGAGATGGGTGAAGTAGACGGGCTTCGGAAAGACGAACATGTAATGGCCACCGAAATTGGCATCGGGCTCCTCGCCGGGGATGAGCAGGAAGTCGCGGTCGGAGAAGCGGCGGCTGCCTTCGAAATAGACTTTTTGCTCGTCGAGACGAAGGCGGGCGATGTCAGTGGGGTGTGAATCGCTGTGGAAGTCCGCGAGGATGGCGATATTGATGCCGAGGGCGCGGAAAGTAGGCAGCCAGGAGGGCTGGTAGTCCATGCCTGCGTCGGAAAGCTGTTCGTTGAAATGGAAATGGAAGTGGCTTACGAGGACCTTGAAGCCGGGCACAGGCTTGTAGACGTCATCGTGGGTGTAGGCCATGATGTCGGGCTGGGTGGTTTTGGCGTCACGGGGACTTAAGTAGAAGTAGACTGCCATGCGCTGGCTGGTGCCGGGGGGCGCATTGTAGAGCGCGTAGTTGTGGATATCGCCACGGGCTTCGGCGACGCGGCGGGTCCAGACGGCGTCAGTGACACCGGCGGGCCGGAAGGCTTCCTCACGTTCGGGTTGGCGTGCACCGATGGCGAAGGATTTTTCGGTGTCCTTGCGGTAGTAGACGTAGCCGAGATTGGTCTCGATTTCGCGGGCGAAAAAGAACTTGTGTGAGGGGGGGAGAACGGCGAGCGATCCGCCGTTGGTTTGCAGGATGGCGAGACGGTTGCGGGCTTGGAGGCCGACACCCTCCTGATTGGGGGAACCTCCGAAGCCGTATTGTTGCCAGCCGCGGGCGGAATCGCGCCAGACGAGGGTGGAATCGTCCTGGATCTGAAAGCCTTTGAGGCCCCCATCGTACTTGTAGGCGATGGATTGTTCCTTGGTGGAGACGATCACCTCTTGGCGGAGTAGGTTGGAACCGCGGTACGCGGTGTAGCGGAGTTCGCCGGAAAAGATGCCGAGTTCCACGCCGGGGAATGTGACTTCGAGTCGGGCGCCGTTGGATTCGACCTTGCAAGTGGTGGTGTGGAATGTGGCGTGGTCGTGGCGAATTTCCTCCGGCTTGCGGGGGAGATCGAGGTTGGTTCCAGTGCGTCCCGGGACGGAGAGTGGCGCGTCCCAGAATGCAAACCACTTTTCGCGCTCGATGACGTCGGGGGTTAGGGCTATGCCGAGTTCGCGTAGGGGTGCCATTTGCTGCTCGGAAAGGCGGCGCTTGCCGGTAGTGACTTGGAATTCGGGGGTGAGGCCGTTGCCGAGGACCGTCCACTTTGCGGTTGGGGTCTTGCGCACGGCCAGTTCGAGGATGCTGGGTTGGCCGAATTTGAGGGCGAAGACGGCGTGGAGTTGCTCGGCGCGTTCGCCGGTCCAAGTGACTACCAGCGAATCGCCGGATTGGGCGGCGGTTAGGCCGGGGGCGGGCTTATAGGCGCTGAGGTTGCACTGGGCAGCCGCGGCAAATGGAAGGAGGAGGAACAATGCCAGTTTCGGGTTCATCGGCGGGATCCTTTAGCGGTAGGTTTTGTCGTCGAGGTGGGTGAAATCGACACCGTCCTTCATGACGCCGAGCGTGACGATGGCAAAGGTGAAGACTTCGTTGCCGGGTTCCAGGTGTCCCCCGATGGCCTTTTCGGGAGTGGCGAGGGTCATATGGGCATGGACTTTGCCGTCGATGACGTAACCGTTCATGGAGATTAGGTCGGCCGGGGCGGTGGGGTCCTTTTCGAACATGTTTTTCGAGGGCAGGTCCCGATTGGAGACTTGGTGGAGGTGGTAGCCGCGAACGGAGCCAGCAGCGGAGAGAATGACGGCATTCCTGATTTTTTGGTCCTTGACGATCTTCTCGATGCCTGCGAGGAGATCGGCACCGAACTTGAATCGGAGCGTAACGACGCGGTCGAACTGGCCATCAATGGCATAGACGTCAGGGATTTTGGGGTTGTTGGCTTTGGCGTCGTCGGCAGGGTTTGGGGCGGCGTTGGTTTGTTCGCGGACGGTGCGCTGGGCGGACAAGTTGGAGGCGGCAAACGGAGTGACCGCAAGGATGAGGGCCAGTAGGGTTTTCATTCCAACAACAAATCTACATGCCGAGCTGGATTGAGAGTGCGCGGACCGCGTCGATACAGAGCGAGGCGGCGTGTTTGGACTCGTTGGCGAGGCCCCCGAGGGCTTGGTCTATTTGGTCCTTGGTGAGGGTTTTGAGTGTTGCGAGGGGTTGGTTGATGAGAAGTTCGGTGAGGGCGGAACCGGCGGCTATGGAGGCGGTGCAGCCCCGGACCTTGTAGGCGACTTCATGGATTCGCCCGTTCTCGGTGCGGGCACTCAAGCGCATCCGGTCGCCGCAGATGGGGTTTTCGACGTTTACGGTGATGGCGGGCGGGGGCAGTTCGCCAACGTGGCGCGGATTGCGGAAATGGTCGATGAGTTCCGGGGTCACTGGTGCTCCGATTCTACAATGAAGGCTTGACTCACGTTGTGGCTGGCATTTTGGAGCGGGACGGGCGGATCTTGATCTGCCAGCGGCGGTTGGATCAGGCGCATGGGGGAAAGTGGGAGTTTCCCGGCGGCAAGATTGAGGCCGGGGAGACGCCGGGGACGGCGCTGGTTCGGGAGCTGCGGGAGGAGTTGGGGATTGAGTCCGTGGAAGGCCGGGAGATTATGCGGTATGAGTTTGCGTATCCGGGGAAGAAGCCGATCCTGTTGATTTTCATCGCGGTGGCGGAATGGGCTGGTGAGGTTGAGAATCGGATTTTCGCGGAGATGGTCTGGGCGGCGCGGTCCGGGCTTGGACAGTACGATTTTCTGGAGGGCGACGTGCCGTTTATTGCCGGACTGTGAGGGCGGCCAGGTAGGATTCGAAGACTTTGGGGAAATCCATGTCGAGGACTACGGTGGTGGGCGTGGTTTCGGGTATTGGAGATTTGTCCAATAGTTTCACTGCACCGTAGCGGGGGCCGAAGTTGGTGTCGATGTCCAGCCATGCGGATTCTGTGCGGGTGACGAGCTTGGGGTTGAGGAGTCCGGCGGTTGCCAGTTCGTCCCACAGGAAGCTTTCGGCTTTGGGATTTTTCAGAAACCCGGGGTAGCGGTTGCCGAAATCTTCGCGGTAGAGGTCGGTGATGGGTGTTTTGGCGTCGACGACGCGGTCGAAGAGGGTTTTCGTGAGATGCGCGTTGTTGCAGACGTCGAGGGGGAAGAGCAGTTTCTTCGGGATGGCGGAGCGCAGGACGAGTTGAGCCGCCTCGGGGTCGAACCAGAAGTTGAATTCGGCGGCTTTGCTGGCGTTGCCGGGGGCGTGCACGTTGCCGCCCATGATGACAACGGATTCGATCTTGGTTGCAATGTCCGGACGGTTGCGCAGTGCGGTTGCGAGATTTGTCAGGGGGCCTATGGCGAGGATAGTGACTCGGTGCGGGTTGGCGTCGATCGTGCGGATGAGGAAATCGATGCCTCCTGCCGGCGGGTAGGTTTTGGGCAAGGGTAGGCCGAAGGCACCGTCAAATTCGATTCCGGTTTCCCGGCGGCGGAGGGCAGGGGTGTGGACCAGTGGGCTCGCGGAACCGGCTAGGACCGGTAGTTTTGGTTTACCCAGGAGCTTGGCTGTGCGTTTCATGTAGCCGACCCCGTCGTTGGACCAGACGTTGCCGGAAACGACGGTGATGCCGATGAGGTCTTTGGCGTGGTTGCTCCGGAGCAGCATTGTGAGTGCAACACCGTCGTCGCCGAAGAAGCCCGAGTCCGTGTCCAGGATGATTTGGGACATGGCGGGGGCGGCCAGCAGCGCTCCGAGGAGGACGGACCGGAGCATTAGAAAATCAACTTGAGCCCGAGTTGAACTTGGCGGGACGAGGTTACCGTGGCGGTGATCAAGCCTGCCGACGGGCTAACCGTGGTTCCGGAAAATACAAGCGCGTTGGGCGATGCAAAGTTCGCATGGTTGAGGAGATTGAATGCCTCGGCACGGAACTGCAGGCCGACCCGCTCCGTAACTTGAAGGCTCTTGAAGAGCGAGATGTCCACGTTGGAGAGTTTCGGTCCGGTGAAGACTCCGCGGCCCAGATTGCCATAAGTGCCGATGGCAGGGAGCACGAAGGCGTTTGGATCGTACCAGCGGCCCGGTTGGCCGAGGATCGGCGATCCGGAGAAGGCCG
>CAITMP010000718.1 GCA_903893525.1 uncultured Acidobacteriia bacterium
CGCCGAACAACGCACACTTCGGCCCATCCAAGGCGTTCTTGGAAGCTGGCTTCCACGTTGTCTGCGACAAGCCGATGACCTTGACGCTGGACGAGGCGAAGGAATTGGTGGGAGTGGTGGAACGCTCCGGCATGGTGTACGCGCTGACGCACAACTATACGGGCTATCCGCTGGTGCGGCACGCGCGTCATATGTTCCGGTCCGGCCAAATGGGCACGGTCCGCAAAGTCTTGGTGGAATATTTGCAGGATTGGTTGATGGAGCCGCAGGAAAAGCTGGGGTCCAAGCAGGCCTCGTGGCGGACCAACCCGGCGGAATCCGGGATCGGGGGCGCACTGGGCGACATCGGGACCCACGCCATGAACTTGATGGAGTACATCACGGGGGATCCGGTGACCTCGATCTGCGCCGACAAGAGCATTTTCCTGCCGGACCGGCAGCTCGATGAAGATGTCAACGCGCTCCTCCGTTTCCAGGGAGGCGGCAAGGGCGTCCTTACCGTCAGCCAGGTTGCGACAGGCGAGGAGAATGCGCTGCGCTTGCGCGTCTACGCCTCCGAAGGTGCGATTTCCTGGTGCCAGGAAAATCCCAACGTGCTGGAAGTTTCGCGCCACGGGAAGCCGAAGGAAATTCTGACCCGCGGCCATGCGGAATACCTGTCCGCCGAGGCGACAGGTGCCACCCGGATTCCCACCGGACACCCCGAAGGCTACCTTGAGGGCTTTGCCAACGTCTACATGGGTGCGATCGAGGCCATCCGACGCCACATCGCGGGCAACCCGATGACGACTGCCGAATACAATTTCCCGACCGTTTACGACGGGCTTCGGGGCATGCAGTTCATCTATACCGCAGTGGAATCGGCCGATGCGGGTGCCGCATGGGTGCCGATGCCTTCCACGCCGCAAGCCCACTAGGAGGATTTAACTATGTCACAAATCAAAGGCCCCGCCATTTTCCTCGCCCAGTTTTTGGGTGACGAAGCTCCCTACAACAACCTTTCGAACATCACCGAGTGGGTGGAGGACTTCGGCTACATCGGCGTCCAGATCCCCTCCTGGGATAGCCGCGTAATCGATATCAAACAGGCGGCCGAATCCAAGGCCTACTGCGACGATTTGCGGGCCCAAACCAACGAGTTGGCTGTGACTGAACTGGCATCGCACCTGCAGGGCCAGTTGATCGCCTCGCACCCGGCCTACGACGAGTTGTTCGACGGATTTGCGGCTCCCGAAGTCCGCGGCAATCCGAAAGCCCGGGCCGAGTGGGCCGTGCAGCAGATGAAGTACGTCATTCAGGCGTCTGCGAATATGGGGCTCACCTGCTCGCCCTCGTTCAGCGGCGCGCTGCTGTGGCCGTACATGTATCCGTGGCCGCAGCGTCCGGCGGGCATCGTGGAGGAAGGGTTTGCGGAACTCGCCAAGCGCTGGCTTCCCATCCTGAACTGCGCTGATGAGCACGGCGTCGACATCGCCTACGAGCTGCATCCGGGCGAGGATCTGCACGACGGCGCGAGCTTCGAGCAATTCCTGGAAGCGACGGGCAACCACCCGCGCGTGGCGATCAACTACGACCCCTCCCACTTCGTTCTGCAATGCATGGACTATATCGACTTCATCGATGTCTATGCC
>CAITMP010000719.1 GCA_903893525.1 uncultured Acidobacteriia bacterium
CGGCAACTATGTGATCACCGTCCCGGCCCTGGCGGAGGAAATCATGGCCTTCACGAGGAAGGGATGATCCGGATGAAAGCTGCCGAACTTTGTGGATTGCGGGAATTCCGGCTGGTGGATGCGGCGCTGCCCGATCCGGGGCCGGGCGAGGTCCAGGTGGAGGTGAAGGCGGTCGGGATCTGCGGATCCGACATGCATTACTTCACCGAGGGCGGCATCGGCGACTCCCCCTGCAACTATCCGGTGGTGCTGGGGCACGAACCCTCCGGCGTGATGCTCAAGGCCGGACCGGGCGTCAGCGGGATCGAGCCCGGCGACCATTTCGCCTTGGAGCCGGCTGTACCCTGCGGCGCATGCGAACCCTGCGGGCTGGGCCGGAACAACCTCTGCAACAACATGCACTTCCTGAGCTCGGGCGGGATTCCGGGATTCTTCCGGGAACGCGTGAATCTTCCGGCGCACAATTTGATCGCGGTCCCCAAGCACGTTGGCCTGAAGGAGGCGACGCTTGTGGAGCCCATCGCGGTGGCTCTGCATTCCCTAACGTTCCCGTCGTTGCGGGCGGGGGAGACGGTTGCAGTGTACGGGACCGGTCCCATTGGGTTGCTCACCATTGCAGCGCTGAAGCTGGCGGGCGCGGGCCGGATTTGGGCTGTCGACACCGTGCCGCACCGGCGCGCGATGGCGTTGGCCATGGGAGCCGACGTGGCTCTCGATTCGCCGGGCTCCGAGGACCAGATCCTGAAGGACACCGGAAACCGGGGCGTCGACATCGCCTTTGATTGCGCGGCTGGCATCGATACCGTAAACCAGTGCGCGCGGGCACTCGTGAAGGGCGGCCGGCTGGTCTACACGGCGATTCCGGGCGCGATTCACATGCCGTTCTTCGTTCCGGCCTTCCGGAAGAAGGAGATTTCGTTCTTCAATGTGTTCCGGTCCAACAACCAAACCGAACGGGCCCGCGACATGCTGTCCGAGCACGTGGTCCGGTTCGCGCCGTTGCTGACGCATTCCAGGCCGATTGACGAGATCCAAGGCGCGTTCGAGGTGGCGTCGAGCTATGTGGACGGGGTCGGGAAGATGCTGGTGATTCCGGCGTAGGACTCAGACGACCCGCAGTCCGAGGTGCTTGACAAACGGATCGAAATCCCGGTCGTTGTGCAGCAGTTGAAAGCCGTTTTCGATGCAGCAAGTGGCGATCAGCGTGTCGATAGTCTTGCGAATGGTGATGCCCTGCGAGCGGAGAGCCCGGTAATTCCGGGCCGCTTGGATTGCCGTTTTGCGGCCACCGACGTCTATCAGAAGCAACGAACCAAGGACCTGCCTTGCATTGTTGAAGTCCCGCTCGGAGTCAAAGCCTTGCAGCACCTCTGCCAGGACCAGGTCGCCGATCACCAGGAATTGTTGTTCGAGCAGTGAATCGAGTACTTCGGTTTCACGCGTGTTCCGCAACCGGAAGTAGTCGATCCAGACGCTGGAATCGACAAAAATCAACCTTTTGGCTCCGCAACGTCCGTGCGCATGGTTTCCAGGTCGCCCTGCCAGCCAATTCCACGCAAGGATCGGACATTGGCCTGCTTCGCTAGTCGCGAAATGGTCTTTAGGCCAAGCTCTACCACTTCGCGCTTGGTCTTCAGTCCGGAAGCTTTTAGCGCCTCGGCCATGAGTGCGTCGTCGATCACGATGTTGGTCCGCATGTGTACGTATCGTAGCAGGCCTACACACCGAAAGGCGCCACCTGTTCGGATTCCTTGTTCCCGGGTGCCGGATTGCCAGTGATGCGAGATAATCGCTAGTATGCGGTTTTCTGCGCGTCGTGTCCCTGCGCTTCCGTCCCTTGCGCTCCTGTCCCTCCTTCTGTCGCCGGTCCTTCCAGCCCAGAAGCGACCCTTCGATGTCGACGGGCTCCTGCGTATCCAGAGGCTGTCCGATCCACAGATCTCGCCCGACGGCAAGACTGTGGCATTCGCGGTTTCAGTGCCGGACGTTGCGGCCAACAAGAGTGCCAAGTCCGTCTGGTCGGTGCCGCTGGAAGGCGGGACGCCCCGGAAGCTGGTGGATTCCGCCGAGCGTCCGCGTTGGGCCCCGGACGGCAAGCGCATCTATTATTCCTCGGGTGGCCAGATTTGGGCCATGGACCCGGATGGCGGCAGCGCCAAGCAGATCACGAAACTCTCGGTCGGCGCATCCGACCACATCCTATCGCCCGACGGCAAGACGCTGCTGGCGCACGGCGACGTGTATCCCTCCTGCGCGACCCCGGACAACGTGCTCGACGACGCCTGCAACGCACACTTGGCCGAGGAAGAGAAATCCAGCAAGGTCTCGGCCAGGGTGTTCACCGGCCTTCTCTACAGACACTGGACCGCATGGCAGGGGAAGACCCGCAGCCACCTGCTGGCGATTCCGGTGGGCGGCGGCAAGGTCATCGACCTGACTCCTGGCGACAAGGACGTTCCCGGTTTCTCCCTGGGCGGGCCGGACGACTATGCTGTTTCTCCCGACAGCACCGAGGTGGCTTTCGCGATGAACGCCGATCCGGTGGCGGCCACCAGCACCAACACCGATATCTATGTCGTATCCA
The DNA here is from genome assembly GCA_903893525.1 of uncultured Acidobacteriia bacterium. Classification (GTDB taxonomy): domain Bacteria; phylum Acidobacteriota; class Terriglobia; order Bryobacterales; family Bryobacteraceae; genus BOG-234. The sequence goes on from CAITMP010000719.1 coordinate 2,585, forward strand.
TCGGCGGCGGACAGGCGCAGAAAATCACCGGCGGCATGGGGGCCGACAGCGGGCCGCTGTATTCCCCGGACGGCAAGTACCTCGCGTTCCGGTCGCAGTCGCGCGGTGGCTACGAGAGCGACAAGTGGCGGCTTGCGGTTCTCGAGCGCGCCAATGGGCGTCTGACCTTGCCGACGGAGGCGGTGGACCGCTCCGTCGAGAGTTTCACGTGGTCGAAGGACTCTACGCGCCTTTTCTTCGGTGCCGTCGACCGGGGGCACCAGGCGATCCAGTTTGTGGGCGTCGAGGGTGGCGGCGTACGGATCGCCGTCACCGGCAACGAGACTTTGGACGATGTGCAGTTCACGCCCGACGGCAAGACGATGGTCTTTACACGCCAGAGCGGCAGCGGACCGGTCGAGATCTGCAAGACCTCGAGTGGCGGCAAGGTGGAGCCGCTGACCCACCTCAACGACGGTTTGCTTGCCGGTTACCAGCTGACACCCTACGAGGATTTCTGGGTCACGCGCGAGGACGGAACCCAGATCCAGAGCTTCGTAGTGAAGCCGCCGGATTATGATGCGAAGAAGAAGTATCCGGTGCTGCTGCAGATCCACGGCGGTCCCCAGGGCGAGTGGGGGGAGAGCTGGACATACCGCTGGAACTCCCAGGTGTTCGCCGCTGCCGGATACGTGGTTGTGCTGGCAAATCCCCGTGGGTCTATCGGTTACGGACAAAAGTTCACGGACGACATCAATCAGGACTGGGGCGGCAAGCCCTACGACGACCTGATGGCCATCACGGACTACGTGACCAAGCTCCCCTACGTGGACGCCAATCGGATGGCCGCGGCGGGCGGTTCGTATGGCGGCTACATGGTGAACTGGCTGCTGGGGCACACCGACCGCTTCAAATGTTTTGTCTCCCACGCCGGTATCTACGACCTCCGATCCGAAGCCGAATCGACCGAGGAACTGTGGTTCCCGCTGTGGGAGTTCGGCGGAATGCCCTGGGACAACCCCGAGGTTTACGACCGGTGGTCGCCCAGCAAATTCACGAAGGAATTCAAGACGCCGACACTGGTGGTCCACGGCGAGCTTGATTTCCGCATCCCCTATTCCCAAGCGCTGCAGCTCTACACGGCGCTGCAGATGCGCAAGGTGCCTTCGAAACTACTGATCTATCCCGACGAGGGGCACTGGGTACTGAAGCCGCAGAACAGCAAGCTTTGGTACGGTACGTTCCTCGATTGGGTCAACAACTGGACAAAAGCAAATTGAGAGTCATACTGGCGGTACTCGTTTTGGTGCTGGCGCTGGCGGCAGTGCCGATCTATCTGATGGTGTCGTCCACCGAGACCGTATTGAAGCTGGTGGACCAGCCGAAAGTTATTGGGACCAAGACCCCCTTCAAGGTCCGGGCCGAAAATTCGCACGGCGTGCGGTGGATGACCGTATCCGTTGCGCAGGACGGCAAGTCGAGCGATACCCGGGTCGCCCAGGCGAAAGTCCAGCAACTTTTCCCGGAACGGGGTGCGAAGCCGGTTGAGGTTGTTGTGAACCTGGGTCGAGAATCGACACCCTCCCTGCACGACGGAAAGGCGAAGGTGACGGTCTCGGCGGTTTCGAACGACTTCATGGGGAAGACCACGTCGGTTTCGTTCGATGTGGATGTGATGACGGCTCCGCCGCGCGTGACTGCAGACGGGGTCCAGCACTACATCAATCTGGGCGGCAGCGAAATGGCGACGTTCACGCCTTCCGGTGCCTGGAAGGAGGCGGGCGTGCAAGTGGGCGACCGCAAGTTCCGCAGTTTCCCGCTGCCGGGCCATCCGGGGCAGTATTTCAGCCTGTTCGCCTTCGGGTGGAATTTGCCGACAGATACTCCTGTTTCGGTGTTCGCCGGCAATCCGACCGGGGCGGTTGCAAAGACCGGTTTCTGGTACAAGGTGTTTCCCAAGAAGTTCCGGCAGAGCACGATCCCGTTGGAATCCATGAACTTGCAGCGGCTGGTGAGCCAGATCGACACCGAGAACAAGATTCCGGGCGACTTGGTGCAGCGTTTCGTGTACATCAACAACGAGATGCGGAAGCAGAACAACCAGAAGCTGACCGACCTTCGTTTTGAATCCGAGAACAAGTTCCTCTGGAACGGGGCCTTCCTGCCGATGGTGGACTCGACGGTGGAGTCGCGTTTTGCGGACGACCGGACGTACACCTGGCAAGGCAAGAAGGTCGACGAGCAGACGCATCTGGGCTTCGACTTGGCGAAGTTGGCGCATTCCCCGATTCCCGCGTCGAACGACGGCAAGGTAGTACTGGCCGAGAACCTGGGAATTTACGGCAACTGCGTCGTAATCGACCACGGCTTTGGCCTGATGACCATCTATGGCCACATGAGCGAGTTCGCCGTGAAAAAGGGCGACATGGTGAAGAAGGCGCAGGTGATCGGCAAGACCGGCTTCACCGGCTTGGCGGGGGGCGACCACCTGCACTTCAGCATGATGTTGGACGGCGTTCAGGTGAACGCGGTCGAGTGGTGGGACCCGCATTGGGTCAAGGACCGGATTTTGTCAAAGATGGACTCCGATTTGAAGACTGATGATTCCGATGCACCGAAGGGTGGGTATCCGACACCGAAGAAGAAGGGCCGGAAGAAGAAGCGCTAGGCCGATCACCAACCCTTGGTCAGAGCCTATTGTAGACTTTAGCCACGGGGTTCAATCATCGTGACCTCGACAATCCGGTCAACCTCGTCGACCGCGAATAGGCCGTATTTCCGACGTAGCTCCTCATGTGAAATGGTTCGACCGTTGCGCAAGTCGTCCAATCCTTCCTGAATGCCTCCTAGCGTCGCCGTGCTGATCTCTTCGTCCTAGTCACTCCACTCGGCCAAGCAGTCGAGGAGATCGTCCAATTCTGATTCCGGGATCGTATCCACAACTTGGTGGACGTTTTCTCGCAAGGTCATATTCGGGTACCTCCTCGTTTGAGTTTACTCCAGGATTCCGGCCTTCGAATGGTTAGCGGCCTCCTTTGAAGCTCTTGTCCGGGTATGGTGGCGGGGCGGGGGTTTTCACGGGTTTCTGCCGGATCAGCTCCTGCAGGTACTTCACCGCCGCGTCCAGCTGGGCGTCGCCGCCTTCGAAGGTGGCGTGGGGCGGGTTGTCGACGATGATGTCGGGTTCGACTCCGTGGCCTTCGATCAACCACTTTCCTTCGGGGCCGTAGACCCCGATTTCGGCTGCCGAGGCGATTCCCTTGTCGGCCAAAGTGTTGGATGCCGTAAGCCAAACCTCGCCGCCCCACGTCCGGGTTCCGATCACCTTGCCGAGGCCGAGGCGCTTGAAGCCCTCTGAAAAAGCCTCGCCGTCGGATGCGGTCCACGCGTCGCACAGCACGACGACATGGCCTCGGAATGCCTGCTGCATATTCCATGTCGGGTGTCCGACACGGGGTTGCCAGTACATCCAGGGCTTCCGGGAGAGGCGGTCCAAAATCCAGCTGTCGATGTTGCCTCCCCGGTTGTGGCGTGCGTCGACGATCAGGCCGTCCCGGGTTACGACGGGGATGTAGTTTTCGTTCCACTGCGCGATGTCGTCGCCCTGCATGGCCCGGAGGTGGACGTAGCCGATGGAGCCTCCGCTGGCCTGCTCCACCTTTGTGCGGCGGGTGTATTCCCATTCGCTGTAGCGGAGTTCCTGGTCCTGGGACAGGGAAATCGCGGTGGCCACCACCTCCCGCACCGCGCTTTCCCAGGTGCCGCCCTTCGCCGATACCTTGAGCAGGACCTGCTTGCCAGCTTGGTTGCGCAGCGCTTCGCCCAGTTCCAAGGTGGCCAACGGTTTCCCGTTGACGGCCAGGATCACATCGCCGTCGCCGACTTCGACGCCGGGCCGGGCAAGTGGTGACATTTTGTCCGGACGGTCGGGATCGTGGAGATAGACGTGGTCCACACGGTAGCCGCCTGCCGCCGGATCGCGCGAGAGGCGGGCTCCCAGGGTGGCCAGTTGGACATCGTCGGAGCCTTTCCGCGAATCGCCTCCGAAGACGAAGGTGTGGAGCGCCGAAAGTTCACTCACCATGCCGGCGATGAGGGTGCTCAATTCGTTGCGGTCCCGCACGCGCCCCAACAGCTCGCCGTATTTCTGCCGCATCAGCTTCCAATCGACGCCGTGCATGTTGGTGTCGTAGAAATAGTCGCGGTGGAGCCTCCAGGCATCGGCGAAGGCTTCACGGAATTCATCGGTTGGAATGACGGAGAAGGTCCAGTTGGCCA
>CAITMP010000720.1 GCA_903893525.1 uncultured Acidobacteriia bacterium
CCTCCCGCGCCAACGGGGCCAAATCCCGCGGTCCCGTCACCCCCGAGGGAAAATCGATCTCCGCCCAGAACGCCGAACGCCACGGCATCTTTGCCAGCATCTGCACCATCCATGGCGAAGCCCCCGAGCACTTCACCACCCTCATCGCCGACCTTAACGAAACTTGGACCCCCACGGACGAGCACGAGCGCGGCCTCGTCGACACCATGGCCATGGCACTCTGGCGCCGCACCCGCATCGCCGCCCTCGAATCCGCCGGCATCAACCTCCAACTCGCCAAGACCGAAATCCAAAACCCGCAGACGACTGACCATTACATGGCCATCACCTCGCTCGCCGAGGAGAACCGGTCCTTCGAACTCCTCAACCGCTATGAAACCCGCTTCACCCGTATGTACGAGCGCGCCGCCCGCTCCCTCATGGCCTACCGCAAATTCCGCCAGCAGGTGCCTGCCGCTCCGGCCCCCTCATCCGAAATCGTCGAACCCCAACTGTCCTCCAGTTCCGAACCCCAAATCCAAAAACAGAAAATCGAACCCAAGCCCCTCACCCCACCCCGCAATGCCCGCGAGTTCCAAAAGTGGCAAAGGAAGATGGCACAGCGCGGTCTTACCCTCCCAACCACCTCCCGACCGGAGCCAAAATGACCTACCTGTTTGTGTGGGACAGCGATTCTTCGCTGCAGCCGACTTTCAGTCGGCAATAACCGGATGTCCCGGCGCGCCAGCAGTCGGCGCTTCCTCAAAATCGGACGGGCAGCGCCGCCAAATGGCTTGCAACCACCCGTCCAGCCGATTCCATCGGCGTAACCCAAAGGCGTTCGCTAAAATCGCGGTTCATCCAACCGCACCGCGCGCAAATTCTGATATAGTCTCTGCTAGCTCCCGAGGGTCCAGCCGAGGGACAGCGCCCCGATATTCCAAGTCATGAAAGCCGCGCCCACGGTGGTGCGGAGAAAAGGAGCCACACCTATGAATCGGTTTTTGACACTCGTCCTGGCCGCTTTCGTTTTCGCTTCATCGGCGTTCTGCCAGAACGCCACAGGCACCATTGAAGGCCGGGTCACCGACGCATCCGGCGCGGCTATTCCCGGAGCCGCAGTAACGGTCGAGAACCAATCGACCAACGTCAAGCTGACCCAACAAACCAACTCCGAGGGCCGGTTTTACCAACGCTATCTGGCAACTGGCAAGTACAACGTGACCGTTCAAAAGACCGGCTTCCAGAAGTACGTGCAGACACAACTCCAGCTGGACGTGGAACAGACGGTTTCCCTGGTGATTCCTATGAAGGTCGGCGAAGTGACCTCGACGATCGAGGTCCAAGCCAGCGCCGCGCAGCTTTCCACCGAGTCGGCCACGGTATCCACCGCGATTGGTACCAAGCAGATCCTCGACCTGCCCTTGGGCGGCAACCGCAACGTGCTGTCGCTGGCCAGCTTGGTGCCCGGCGTGGTCAGTGGCGGCGGATCCACACCTTGGATCAGCGGCGGCCGCAACGACTACAACGACGTCACCATCGACGGCACATCGGTGATCGTACCGGAAAACAACGTGAGCCACTTGCAGGTTGGCTATACGCCACTTGAGGACAGCGTGGCCGAGTTTTCCGTGGTGACGAACTCGCTTGCTCCTGAATACGGGCGGACCGGCGGCGGCAGCATCAACATTGCCACCCGGACCGGTGCCAACAAGATCAACCTCGACCTGTTCGAATTCTTCCGCAACAACGTGTTGAATGCCAACAGCTGGGGCAACATCCGCAACGGCCTCCCGCGCGGAATTGTGCGCTACAACCAGTTCGGCGGCACGCTGGGCGGTCCCGTTGTGATCCCGCATGTTTACAACGGCAAGAACAAGACCTTTTTCTTTGTCAGCGAGCAGAGCGTTAGGACACCCAGTTCCACGGCCCCGACGGCAAGCGTGCCCATCGACAAGTGGCGCAACGGCGATTTCAGCGGCTTCACCAATGGTGCCAGCGGCGGCGTGGGCGCGGCGGTCACGATTTACGACCCCGCAACTGTAGGCACCGACGCATCCTGCCCGGCCACACAGCCCCGCTGTTTCCGCCAGCCGTTCGCCGGCAACCAGATTCCTGCAAGCCGCGTGGATCCGGTCGCCAAAAAGCTTCTGACGTACTGGCCGACCCCCAACAATCCGGGCGGCGTCACCAACCAAGCGCTCCAGACCAACAACTGGCGCACCCAGGGTGTCGCCAACAACCCGGTTGACCAGCTCGACGCGCGCATCGACCACAATTTCTCCGAAAAACTGCGCGTCTTCGCCCGCGGTTCCAACCAGACCGGCGTCAGCACGGACTTCAATGCCTTTGGCAATCCCGGCACCCCGAGCGGTTCGGGCCCCAACAATTACTACAACCGCAACATCACGGCCAACGCCATCTATACGTTGACGCCTACCACCATTTTGAACTTCAACTACGGTTTTGCCCGCGCCGTGGCCCTCCGCTACCCCTTTTCGCAGGGCACGAAGCCTTCCAGCATCGGCTTGCCCTCCAATTTGGACGGGCTTGTGGACAACTTCGAGTTCCCCCAGATCAGCATCAGCGGCAACAACACCAGCTACAGTTTGGGCCAGGCATCCTTTACCACCTTGCTGAACCGGCCCATGTCGCACGTCCTGCGAAGCGATGTCACCAAGATCATGGGCAAGCACACGCTGAAAGCCGGGTTTACCTATGAAAAGCTGCTGGTAAACTTCACCCAGTTGGGCTCGCCCGACGGCCAGTTCAGCTTCGGCAGCGGTTACACCCAGCAAAACGCCTCGGCGGGCAGTTCCACCACGCAGGGTTTGGGCATGGCGACCTTCCTCCTGGGTCTGCCCAGCAACAACGGCAATGACATCCAATTCACCTATTCGGCCGCCACTTCCAGCGCCTACATGGGTGCCTACATGCAGGACGACTTCAAGGTCACGTCGAAACTGACCGTGAACCTGGGCGTTCGCTGGGACGTCGACATCCCGCGCACCGAGCGCTACAACCGGTTGAGCTACTTCGACCTGAACGCCCCGTCGCCACTCCAGGGCCGGGTCGCAGCGAGCGCCATTTGCCCGAATTGTGGCAAGCTGGTCGGCGCGATGCGGTTTGTGGGAACGTCGGATTCACTGTACGGGCGGCACCAGGTTCCCACCAACTGGAATGATTGGGCCCCGCGCATCGGTTTCGCGTGGAACGTGATGCCGAAGATGGTCATCCGCGGCGCATACGGCATTCTCTATGCACCGTCGGTATTCCAGGCTGCGGGTACATCCGGCACGTCCGGGACGGAAGGCTTTACGGGCGGTACGGCGCTGAACACTTCCGTGGACAACGGCACCACGTTCATCGCAAGCCTGAGCAACCCGTTTCCCAGCGGTATCGTAAAGCCCTTGGGCGCTCAGAACGGCCCGATCAGCGGCACGTTGACGGACATCGGTGGGGGCGTTCAGGACAGCTTCTTCAACGACACCCACAACCCGATCATCCAGCAGTGGAACTTCACCACCCAGCGGGAAGTCAAGGGCGGTTGGATCATTCAGGCTGGCTATCTGGGCAGCAAGGGCCAACACTTGCCGGACGGCGAAAGCAGCATCACCTACAACCAGTTGCCAGCCTCGTTCCTGTCACTGGGTACGGCCCTGAACGCCAATGTTGCCAATCCGTTCTACGGGATCATCCAGAATCCAACTTCGATCTACGCCCAGCCGACGATTGCGGCGAGCCGCTTGCTCGATGCTTATCCGCAGTACTCCGGTGTCAGTTCGTTCCGCAAGCCGGGCGCGAATTCCATCTACCATGCGTTCATCCTCTCGGCCGAACACCGTTTTAGCCACGGGCTTTCGACTCTTGTCAGCTTCACGGGCGGCAAGTTGCTCGACGATGCTTCGCAGGTTGTGACCTTCGTCGGCCAAGCGGGTTCCAAGCAGGATTACTACTGCCGCAAGTGCGAAAAATCGGTGTCCTCGCAGGACGTGCCGAGGCGTTTGGTTGCCAATGCCAACTGGGAAATTCCGTTCGGCAAGGGACGCATGTTCCTGGGCTCCATTCCGAAGGCGGCTGATTTCATCATCGGCGGCTGGCAGATCAACGGTATCACCACATTCCAGCGTGGTATCCCGCTGGCAATCGGCAACGGCGGCAACAGCTCGGGGTTGAACAGCCCCGGCATTCGGGCTACTGACAACGGCACCAACCCAGCCAAGTCGGGAGCAATCGCGGGACGGCTGACCAGTTACTTTGACCAGACCGCGTTCTCGCAAACACCGAACTTCAAGTTCGGTAATGTGGGCCGGTTCCTGCCAAACGTGCGCGGCCCAGGAACCCACAATGTGGACTTCTCCATCTTCAAGAATTTCCATCCCATGGAAAAAGTGATGGTGCAGTTCCGCGCGGAGATGTTCAACGCCACCAATTCCATCACCTGGGGCGGTCCGGGAACTACGGTCAATGCTCCGGCGACGTTCGGGATCATTACCAGTGCCAGTGGCAATCGGACGATGCAACTGGGTCTGAAGCTGTACTACTAGTCCAACTGTAAGTTGCAGGCGGGCCGCCCTCAGCGATGGGGACGGCCCGTTTGCCTTTAGCGGCCTTCAACCCGGAGTTCGTTGACCACCGAGAATGCACCGTGGACTCCGTTGGCACGGATTCCCGCGATGTTCTTATCCGCCATGTTGGCTACAACACCCTCCAGGCGGATGTTGCCATTCTTCACGATGATGTGGATCGAAGGAATCGCCCTGTAGCCGTAGCGGGCGGAGAGCGCCCGGTCCCCGTAGATGGCGCGGAAGGCGGATAGCCTTACCCGGTCGTCATTTGGCGAGAGCGGCAAAACTTCGATCTCGTTGGTGACCTTGGTGACGCCCTCGATACGGCGCACGGCGTTGCCTGCGTCGGACTTGAGCGACGGGCGGGTTACCTCGCCGACCAAGGTGATTTCGGTGCCGTTGATGGTGAATCCAAGATCGTCGAAGACCCCAAAGTAGGGCAGCATGACGAGTTCGTGCCGGACCTGCCCGGCGAGTCGGCTTTCCGCCTCCGTTCCGGTGAAATACGGGTCCAGATGGTTTGCGACCTTCTTCTCCGGCATGGGGTCCTTGGCAAATGCGGCTGGGACGGCGAGGATGCCCGCCATCAGTACGATTGTGAGTTTGTTCATGGTTGTGAACCTCCGCTTCTTAAAGGAGCAATCGGCGTGCCAAAGATTGCGGCCATCCTGCAGGCGGAACGGGGGCAAGTAAACGCTTTCGCAGAAAAATGTGGTGGTGGGGGTGGCTGATTTGCACCACTGTCACAGGGAATGGATAGAATGGCGCTCATGGCGATCATCGAAAAGCACAACCCGGGCTCCTTTACATGGATCGAGCTCGGCACAACCGACCAAAACGCGGCAAAGGCGTTCTATACCGCCCTGTTCGGGTGGTCTGTCAACGACGTGGACATGGGCCCCGCCGGCGTCTATACCATCTTTGAGCTGGAGGGTCGGAGCGTGGCTGCGGCCTACACCCAGAGCGAGGGCGAGAAGTCGATGGGCGTCCCGCCCCACTGGAATCTCTACATGGCCGTGGATAGCACGGATGCGGCGGTCGAACGGGTGAAGGAGTTGGGTGGCTCGGTGGTGATGGGCCCGTTCGACGTGAACCAGGATGGCCGTATGGCCGTGGCGCTGGACACAACCGGAGCCTCGTTCTGCTTGTGGCAAGCCAGGAACAACATCGGCATCGGCCTGGCCGGAGTCGAGGGGACTTTGTGCTGGGCGGACGTTTTTGCCGGTCATGGCGACGGTTCGGAGGCGAAGTCCACGCAATTCTACTCGGACTTGTTTGGATACCGGATCGTGCCCGGGGACGAGGGCTATACGCACCTATGGAACGGCGAAGTACCAATCGGCGGCGTCCAGAACACCAGCCATGTGCCGCCCGGCGTTCCGCCGCACTGGCTGATCTACATTTTGGTCAATGACTGTGCGGCCCACACCGCCAAGGCCAGGGAGTTGGGCGGTCG
>CAITMP010000721.1 GCA_903893525.1 uncultured Acidobacteriia bacterium
AGGCACAGGCCAAGCGCCTCCTCGCCGACGCCCGCTCCCAACGCTTCGTCACCGCCTTCCTCGATTACTGGCTCGACCTCCGCAAGCTCAACAACCAGTCCCCCGACGAAAACATCTACGCCGACTACTACCTCGACGACTATCTGGTTGAATCCGCCGGCGATGAAACCCGTGCGTTCTTCACGGAAATGCTGCGCCGCAACCTGCCCGCGCGTACCATTGTTTCCTCCGACTTCGCCATGCTCAACGAGCGTCTGGCCGACCACTACGGCATCCCGGGCGTGAAGGGCGCGGCCATCCGGTCCGTTCCGCTGCCGCCGGATTCCGTGCGCGGCGGCCTGATGACCCAGGCGAGCGTGATGAAAATCACGGCCAACGGCACCACCACATCCCCCGTCCTGCGCGGAGTCTGGATCAACGAGCGCATCTTGGGACACCCGGTTCCTCCGCCGCCCAGCGGCGTGCCGCCAGTTGAGCCCGATACGCGCGGTGCCAAGACCATCCGACAACAGCTGGACCAGCACCGCAGCCAGACCTTCTGCAAATCCTGCCATGCGCGCATCGACCCCGCCGGGTTTGCGCTCGAATCGTTCGACGTGGTGGGCGGCTACCGCGAAAAGTACCGCGCCTTGGGCGACGGCGGCCCGCACGCGCCGGGAATCGGCAAGGCCGGCCAAGCTTTCACATTCCACTATGCCCTGCCGGTGGATGCGTCGGGAACACTGCCGGACGGGCGCTCTTTCGCCGATGTCCGCGAGCTGAAAAAGCTGATTCTGGCCGACGAGCGCCAAGTTGCCCGCAACCTCGCGACGCAGCTCACCACGTACGCCACCGGAGCCCCCGTCCGCTTCGGCGACCGCCCCCGTCTGGAAGCGATTCTGGACCAAGCCAAGCCCACAGGCTACGGTGCGGAATCGATCATCGAGGCCATCATCCAAAGCGACCTTTTCCGGTCAAAATGAGATACAACTAGTAGAGAAGGACCGCCCATGCCATCCGTCGCCACCAAACAACACCTGAACCGCCGCCACTTCCTGGGAGGGGCGGGCGTAGCGCTGGCACTGCCCATGCTCGAGGCGATGACTCCGGCATTCGCGCGCGCCGAAATCAATCCGGTTCCGCGCCGCTTCTTCGGCATCTGCAACAACCTCGGCCTCCTGCCCGACCTCTTCTTCCCCGAAGCGGCATCCTCGGGCGTCGGCTACAAGCCCTCCACCTACCTGGAGCACCTCTCCGACCACAAGAACGACTTCACCGTTATGTCGGGCGTGTCCCACCCCGACGTCGACGCGGGCCACCCCGCCGACAACTGCTTCCTCACCGCCGCCCCGCACCCCTCCAGCGGCGGCTTCCGCAACACGATTTCGCTCGACCAGTACGTCGCCGAACGGCTCGGCAACCAGACCCGCTTCCCGTCGCTGACCCTCGGCGTCAACGTGCAACAGGGCCAGCGCAGCCTCTCCTGGACGCGCGGCGGCGTGCTGATTCCGTCCGAGGAAAAGGCCGCGACCGTTTTCAAGCGCATGTTCATCACCGGCACTCCCGCCGAGGTGCAGGCGCAGATGCGGCGATTGTCGCTCGGCCAGAGCATCATGGACACGGTGGCGGACCAGACCAAGAGCTTGGAAAAGAAGATCGGCCCCGCCGACCGCGCGCGACTGGACCAATACCTGACCGGCGTCCGCGATCTGGAAGGCCGACTTGCGAGTGCGTCCGAATGGGAGCAGAAGCCCAAGCCGGTGGTGAAGGAATCCGCCCCGGTGGACCCGACCGACCCCCGCGCCTACATGGAAAAGGTGCGCCTGATGTACGACATGGCGCGGCTGGCCTTCGAAACGGATTCGACCAGGTTCGTGGCGTTGCTGCTGGATTCGGTGAATTCCCCGGCCATCACGGTGGACGATCAGCCGACCGACGACGGATACCACAACCTGTCCCACCACGGGAAGAACGCGTCCAAGCTGGCCCAGTTGGAAAAGATCGACCGCGGGCACATGAAGCTGCTCGCCGGGCTGTTCAGCGACCTGAAATCACGGCACGAAGGCGGCGAGAGCCTGCTCGACCGCACCATGATCCTCTACGGCAGCAACATGGGCAACGCGAACACGCACGTTACCACGAATCTGCCCCTGCTGTTCGCGGGCGGCGGGTTCAAACATGGCCAGCACCTGAGCTTCGACCGCGAGTGGAACTACCCGCTGCCGAACCTGTTCGTGTCGGTCCTGCAGCGGCTGGGGATCGAAGAGGACCGCTTCGCGTCGGGCAAGGGTACGATGCGGGGCTTGGAATTGCGGGGTTAGGCGCACGGCCACGGAATTTTACCGCCGCCGGGGACGTTCCCCTCCACTTCGCACACCCAAACCCTCGGCGATCATCGCAGTGACAAGCGTATTGAGACTCACGCCCTCCTGCTGAGCGCGTGACACCAAACGTGAATGAAGGCTGCGGGGAACCCGCTGCCTCCATTGGCCGCTGGCCCCTCCCGGAATCGGGATAGGGTCGCCGTATTTCTCGCAACTGGCCAGGTAGGCCGTGACGGCATCCCGACCCCTGGCGATAGCGTCCTCCGGCGTCCCGCCATCCGAGACGCAACCCGGCAAGTCGGGGTACTCAATCATGAACCCGCCCCCGTCTTCAGCGGTCAAAGGGCGGATCGTGAACGGAAATGAATCGATAAGCGCGTCGCTAGTTGGCATCTTCCCCACCGAGTCTGTCAATAAAGTCCAGAAATAGTCGGACGTACAGCGGTTTTATGGGTTTCGCGGCGGGGACAGACAACCGGCCTCCCTCGGTATGACGGAAAACCACGTGGCTGGTACCGCCTTGGTCGTAGTCGATACCAAGATGGTCAGCTAGTACCTTGAAATCCTCGATCCGCCAATCGAGCCGACTCCGACGCATCCTCGTCAGGATCTTCGCTGCGTTCGACACAGCAATCATGGTATCACCTGTGGAACCGGGGCACGGTGGCGGAATCCAGCCATCACAAATATCTTCCACCTATCTTCCGCTTGTTTTCAATCACTTGCAAAAACCATGGTTCGGAATCACCCCCCGCCCCGCGTATTCTTGCAGGCGTGAGGAGACACACATGCAGGACCTAACACCCAGAAACTTCGACGACCTCTACGTCCACGAAATCCACCGCTGCTACGACCGTATTCAAGAGTGCGAGGTCCGCGAGGCCGAACTCGAACCCGGCTTCGATCCCAAAATCCGAGCCGCTATCGACCGCGACCGGGATCGCGCCTTCATTTCCCTCAACCGCGCCCTGAAGTGCCTGAAAGAACTCCGGGCCGAGGTGGCCAAGGCGGATGAAAACGCCGCAAGAACCACCCTCAAACCCACCCTCGTCAAGACCGCGCCCAAGCCCCAACCCGTCAAAACCGCGCCCGCCCCCGCCATCGCCCGCAACTCCCTCTGCCCGTGCAACTCCGGCGAGAAATACAAGCGCTGCTGCGGACGCACCGCGCCTCCGCTACCGGGCGATTTCCGCAAAGCACAACCACGGGCCGCATAACCGCCCGCAACCGCTAGAATAAGGATGTGACTCCCCCATCCGGGATCGAGCTCGCGGGAGGGAATCCGCAGTCCCTTCCTGTTGTGCCTACGCCCGCTGAATCGTCGCCGATATCTCAGCCCCAGCTGGCTTTGGAGTCCCAGCTTGCCGACCTGCTGGCTGCCTTCCGGGCCGCACGGCCGAACGACGACACAGCGCTCATCGAGAAGGCTTACCAGTACGCGGCCAAGTACCATTCGGGACAGCTCCGCGCCTCGGGCGAACCCTATCTTTCGCATCCCCTGGCTGTCGCCAAAATTCTGGCCGATATGCGGATGGATGTGGTCAGCGTCGTCACGGGCCTCCTCCACGACATCGTAGAGGACACCATCGTCACCGCATCCGACGTCCAGAAAATCTTCGGCGATGAAATTTCCCGCTGCGTCGACGGCGTCACCAAGCTCAGCAAGATCGATTTCTTCTCCGCCGAGGACCGCCAAGCCGAAAGCTACCGCAAGTTGTTGTTGGCCATGGTCAACGACATCCGCGTCATCATCGTCAAACTGGCCGACCGCCTCCACAACATGCGGACACTCGGAGCCCTCAGCCCCGAGCGCCGCGAGCGCATCGCCAAGGAAACGCTGGAAATCTACTCGCCCATCTCCCACCGCCTCGGCATGGGCAAGATTCGCGGCGAACTGGAGGACCTCGCCTTCCGCCATCTCGATCCCGAAGCCTTCGAGGAAATCTCCACGGCCATCGAATCACAGCGTTCGGCCCACGAGGATTACCTCAACCGGATGCGCCAAACGGTCGAGGAGCACCTCAAGCGCGAGGGCATTCCAGGCAAAGTGGAAGGCCGCGTCAAACGCGCCTTCTCCGTCTACCAAAAACTGAAACGCCAGAAGATCTCCATCGACCAGGTTTACGACCTGCTCGCCATGCGGATCATCACCGATTCGGTGAAAAACTGCTACGGTGCGCTCGGCATCATCCACAGCGAGTGGCGTCCCGTCCCCGGTCGGATCAAGGATTTCATCGCGATCCCGCGCCCCAACCTCTACCAGTCGCTCCACACCTCCGTCGTCGGCCACGACGGCAAGCACTGCGAAATCCAAATCCGCACCGAGGAGATGCACCGCATCGCCGAGGAAGGCATCGCCGCCCACTGGAAGTACAAGGAGGGCAAGCGCGGCGTCCAGGAGGACCAGCGCATCGCCTGGCTCCGCCAACTGGTCGAATGGCAGCAGGACATGCGGGATCCTGCCGATTTCGGCAACACGCTGAAGCTCGACCTGTATCCCGAGGAAGTCTACTGCTTCACGCCCAAAGGCCGCGTCATCGTGCTGCCCGCCGGTGCCAGCCCCCTCGATTTCGCCTACGCCGTCCACTCCGAGGTGGGCAACACCTGCGTCGGAGCCAAGGTTAATTCCCGCATCGTCCCCCTCCGCTACGCCCTCCGCAACGGCGAGGTGGTCGACATCCTCACCCAATCCGGCCACGTTCCCAGCAAGGACTGGCTCGGAATCGTCAAGACTTCGCGCGCCCGCAACAAAATCAAGCACTTCATCAACGCCAACGAGCGCGAACGTGCCATCGAAATCGGCCAGAAGTTTCTGGAAAAGGAGGCCCGCCGCCTAGGCGTCCAGCTCTCGCGCATACCGCGCCAGGACTTGGAAAAAGTTGCCGCCGAGTACGGGTCCGCGAAATTGGAGGACCTCTATGCGGCCTTGGGTTACGGCAAGTTCTCCGCCCGCCAAGTGTTGCAGAAGGCGGCCCCGGACCAAGTGGTGGAGCAACCCGCCCAACCGGTTGCCCCACCGCCGCCCCCGCCGGGCTCGTCAAAGGCCGATGACGACGCCGTCATCAAGGTTCGCGGTGTGGAGGACGTGATGGTCTACCGCGCCAAGTGCTGCAACCCGATCAAGGGCGACCCGATTGTCGGCTACGTCACCCGCGGCAAGGGTATCGCCGTCCATTCCAAGGCCTGCACCAACGTCACCAACCTGATGTACGATTCCGAACGGCGCATCGAGGTGGAATGGGCGCGAAACGTCGGCGACAGCTTCCCCGTGAAAATCGTGGTCCAAACCGACGACCGGCCCGGCCTGTTGCACCAGCTGACCACCATCCTCGCCGCCGAGAACGCAAACGTCCGCAGCTTGGAAGCCAAGACCAATTTTGACGACAGCGCGGGTGGAGCCTCGGTCGAAATGACCGTCGACGTCCGCGACCGCAAGCAACTCGACAAACTCTGCGGAGCCATGCGCCGGATTTCCGGCGTCCGCGACGTCGAGCGCCCCCAACACACCTAATCCGCAATTCAAGATGACACCCAATCCACAGGCCGGCTCGGCCACCACGCCCGAACATATCGCCATCTCGAAATCCAAGGGGATTGAAATCGATTGGAAGGACGGCCACCACACCAGTCTCGGCAACGAATACCTTCGCGATTGGTGCCCCTGCGCCCACTGCACCGGGTCGCATGGCACTGAGCCCCGCAAGAAAACTTCGGAAGAACCACCAAATCCCTTCCAAATGTACAAGCCCAGGATTAAGATGGAAGCTATCGAGCCGGCGGGCAGTTATGCTCTCCGCATCGCTTGGAATGACGGCCATGGCAGCGGAATCTACTCCTATGACCACCTGAGGAAGATCTGCTCCTGTCCGCAGTGCCGGGCGGCAAAGGACAATCAGGTTTAGCATTCCCTGAACAACGTATGGCAAAGCGCATCGCCGTGGTGGAAGACGAGGCAGAGCTGGCCTCGCTGATCGAATACAACCTGACCCGTGGCGGCTTCGAATCCCGAATTCTCACCGGGGCCGAGGGCACTGTCGCTGATTTGGAGGACTGGCAGCCCGACTTGATTGTCCTCGACATCATGCTCCCCGGCCAGGACGGCTTCGACATCTGCCGCCGAATCCGCAAAGGCGGCAAGCTGGCCCGCGTTCCCGTACTCTTCCTCTCGGCGCGCGCCGACGAGGTGGACCGCGTCCTAGGCTTGGAAATCGGCGGCGACGACTACATCACCAAGCCCTTCAGCCCCCGCGAACTGATGGCCCGCATCAAGGCCCATCTGCGCCGCAGCGAGGCCGATGCCGAGCCCCAGCAGACCGAGGTCGTCATGGGGCCCTTCCGCGTCGATCTGCCCGGCCGCCGGGTTTTCATGAACGATCGGCACATCGAACTGACCTCCACCGAGTTCAAGCTGCTGGAATTCTTTCTCACCCATACCGGTCGTGCGTGGTCCCGCGAACAGCTCTTGCGCGAGGTCTGGGGAGAGCAGCATTTCGTGACCCCCCGCACGGTCGACGTCCACATCCGCCGGCTGCGTGAGCAGATCGAGGTCAAACCCGACGAACCGGCCTACTTGGTAACCGTCCGTGGTTTCGGATACCGGTTCGAGGCCCAGCCGGAACCCGCCGCATAGGCAAAACCAAACATGCCCAACATGACCGGCCGCATCTTCCTCAAACTGCTGGGCGTCATCGCCTGCCTGATTCTCGTAGCCTTGATGTCGGCGGATTTCCTTGCCTCAAGGGTCGCCGAACGCTATCTCTTGACCCATCTCCAAGCCGAACTGGCGGACAAGGGCCAGCTCCTGCTCCGGTCCCAGGCCGTCCGGAACTTGGACCAGGTCGCGATCGCCGAACTCGGCAAATCCATTGGAACCCGAATCACGGTAGTCGCCCAGGATGGCAAGGTTCTGGCTGATTCCGAGGCGGATCCCGCAACCATGGAGAACCACGCCGGGCGTCCCGAACTGCAGGAAGCGCTCCGCCAACACAGGGTCGGGGCAGCCACGCGCACCAGCCGCACCGTAGGAATTGAGTTGCTGTACGTCGCATTGCCCTACGAACGGGGTGCCCTGCGGCTGGCGATCCCGATTTCGGCCGTAAACATCGAAGTCGGAATCATCCGGAACCGCATCCTCCAGTCGGTCGCCTTGGCCTTCCTGCCTGCAGTACTGATCGCCGCGTTCCTTTCCCGGCGGCTCGCGCAGCGGATCAGCGATATCATTGCGTACGCTGGTGAACTCGCCAAGGCCAACTTCCGCGCCCGCCTACCGGAAGGCGCCACCGGCGAATTGGGCCTGCTGGGCCAAAAACTGAACGAAACGGCCGTGAACCTGGAACGCACCGTGCAACAGCTACAGGTGGAGCACGCCGAGCTGGACCGCTTGGAGCGCGTCCGGAAAGACTTCGTTATCAACGTTTCGCACGAGTTGCGGACCCCTCTCGCCTCCATCCTCGGCTACACCGAAACCTTGATCGACGGCGCACTTTACGAACCCGACCACAACATCAAGTTCCTCAACATCATCCGCCACAACACCGAACGCCTCACCCGCCTGACCGCAGACCTGCTGACCCTTTCCAGACTCGAACTGCGCACACAGGAATTCCGCTTCGCCTCGTTCCGCGTAAACGACCTGCTGGCCGACGTGGTCGACACCATCCGCCCCATCGCGCAAAAGAGGCAGATCGTGCTCCAGCATGTGCCCGGTCCAGCCGAGAGCGAGATCTTCTGCGATTCCGAGGCGTTCTACCAGGTGGTCAGCAACCTCCTCGACAACGCGGTCAAGTACACCCCGGATGGCGGTCACATCGAGGCCGGTGCCAATCCGGTGCGTCGCCAGGACGGTACCGAGTGGATTGAATTCTACGTCCGCGATTCCGGCACCGGCATTCCCGAAATCGACCAGCCCCGCTTGTTTGAGCGCTTCTACCGCGTGGACAAGGCCCGTAGCCGGGAACTTGGCGGCACTGGCTTGGGCTTGGCCATCGTGAAGCACTTGGTGAAGGGCCATGGTGGCGAAGTCCGCGTGGAAAGCGAGCCGGGGAAGGGCGCAACCTTCTTCTTCACCATGCCTGTGGAACATGCGGACCTACAAGGACAGGCCGCGTAGGGCAACATTCACGTGTATTTGATGCGTGCGTAACGCAGTTGTAACGCTGTTGGGGCTATTCTGAGTCTTGGGGCTACCCCGGAGAGCATCGTGACAAAAAAAATCGTCCTGATCGAAGATGACGCGGATCTCTACGCGCTGCTGAAGTACAACTTGGAAAAAGAGGGATTCACACTGGCCGGTTCCCAAACAGGACGGGGCGCGCTGGATCTCTGCCGCCGTGTGCATCCCGATCTGATCCTGCTCGACATCATGCTGCCGGATTCCGACGGGCTGGACATCTGCAAGGGTATCCGCGCCGATTCCGAACTTTCGCAGACACCCATCATCTTCCTGACCGCCCGCGCTTCCGAAACCGACCGCATCGTCGGCTTGGAGCTGGGTGCCAACGACTATATCGTCAAGCCGTTTTTTATCCGCGAACTGATCGCCCGCATCAAGCTGCAATTCCGGTCCCAGAACGCCCCCGCCCGCATCCTCAAAGCCGGTGGCGTGGAATTGGACCGCAGCAGCTGCCAAGTGCGCCTCAACGGGGAAACTTTGGCGCTGACGGCCACCGAGTTCCGCTTGCTGGAATACCTGATGTCCCGTCCGGGCGTCGTGTTCAGCCGCGACCAACTGTTGAATGCCGTCTGGGGCCAGGATCGCGCCATTACGGACCGCACCGTGGACGTTTACATCCTGCGTTTGCGCCAGAAGATTGAGAAGGATCCAAGCGGTCCCCGCATGATCCACTCGGTACGCGGTTTTGGCTACTCGTTCGAGCCACGTGCCGCCCGCCCCGATGAAATGCGGCGCGACGAAAGCGCGCTCCCCGACGTCAGCATGGCCGACGCCACCGGGATGGCCCTCGAAGCCGTCAGCTAGGGCAGCCCCAGTGCGCGGGCTGGATTCGTTCGGGACATCAACTCGATGTCGGCTTGGGAAATCCCTTCCTTGGCCAGACCGGTAAAGAACGCTTCCAGCCCGTCCGGGTGCAGCGGATTCCCCACCTGCCCCATATCGCTCGAAAGGATGCAGTACTTCGCCCCAACCGCGCGGATGGCTTTGGCGTAGTCCGCCACCTCGAATTCCTTGCCTTTCCCCGCAACCCCGTTGTAGACGAACTCCAGATAGGCACCCAAGGCAGTCGCCTCCCGCATCTGCGGGATGGTCATTTGGACCGGGGCCAACATCGCGTGCGTCACCACGATGTGCTCCACTCCGGCTTTCTTCGCTTCCCGCACGATCATCAGACCCTCGGCCGGGGACGAATGTCCTGTTTCCAAGGTCAGGTGGTGCTTCGCGGCAAGGGCGATCACCTCCACGGTTTCTGGCAGGAGCTTGCCGCCGCGCGCCACGGAAACAAACGGACGATTTTCCTTCGAGAACTTCACTTGGTTTTCGGCGTCGAAAGTAGGCATCCAGACAACCCGTCCGAATCCACCTGCCAGCATCGCCATCCGCTCCACCGCCGCCGGATTTACGCCGCCGACCGACCGGTTGAGGTCGATTCCGCCGAAGATTTCGAGATCCGGGACCAGCTTCCGGAGCAGGTAGGCCAAGGAGGCGGTCGATTCGTAGTGGTTCTTCAGCACCAAGCCGCGCATACCCCGGTCTCTCGCCAGTTTGGCCAAGCTCAGCGCGTCAATGGATCTCGGGACACTGTCGGGGCCGCTGTGGGCATGGATATCGACTACCCCCGCGAGTTGGGCGTGCGCCGCGAAAGCGGTGGCAAGGATCAGACCCAACTTCACGCGATACTCCGGCCCATCACCGACCACACATCTTCGACCAACCCGCCCCGGCAGGCGTGGATTTTGGCGTAAAGGTTCACCGTCGGATCGCAGTGGGGAGGTGAAAACTGGATTTTGTCCCCCAATTTCGGCTTGGTCTTGCAGTCGAACAGGTCCAAGTAGCCGAATTCGTCGCCGCCCCACCGGTACGCTGCGCCCTGTAGCGAGACCGGTTCCGGCCCAAAAGCGCGGTCCGTGGAAAACGCCTTGAAACCGGCGTCCACCGTGACGAAATCGGCGTGGTTGGCGCTGATCACGGTGGCGAGCACGGACATCGCAGGCTGGAAATCCACCCCGATGCGCCGGTAGGCCATGTCCATCAGGGGATAGGACCCGGCTTGGATCTCGTTCACGCCCGCAATCGACTGGTCCACATCCCAGGTACCGGTGCTGCCGCCGGAGACTACATCGGTGTGCAGGCCGTGGCGCGCACATGCCCCGACAACCTCCAACGCGAAGGAAAATGTGGTTTGCGAGAAGGCCAGTCGTTCATCCGCGTCCTTGCCGTGCGATCCGGCCACGGAATAGGCTTGGACCCCACGCAGCCAAAGGTGGCTGGCCTGGTCGATAGCCAACGCGATATCGACGGCCTGCTCCAGGGTGGCGGCCCCGGTGCGGTGGTCGCCGGGATCCAGATCCACCAGAACGGCCAGTTGGACATTCTCCGCGCACGCCGCCTCCTGGTACCAGCGGACTTGGCGAAGGTTGTCCACCACCACCATCGCGCCGGTCTGCACCACGCCGGCCATTTTCGGGGGATCGGCCAAGGGGGAGGTCAGCAACAGGTCGTCGATTCCGCCGCGCGCCATCATTGCGGCTTCGGCGGCGGTGGCCACACAGACTCCGACAGCGCCGGCTGCAATCTGTCGCTTGGCGATCTCGACGCACTTGTGCGCTTTGGCGTGCGGGCGCAATTTCTTGCCCCCTGCCGCAGTTTCGGAAGCCATGCGCGAGATGTTGGCTTCGAATTTGTCCAGGTCGACCAGCAGGGCCGGCGTTGGTAGGTTTTCTATTTCCAGTGCCACGTTGGTATTTTGGATCATACCTCCATGCTCCCTGTAGACATGCTCCCCGTAGATCGCATCGCCGCCCTCCGCCCCACCGCCGTGAACGCAATCCTCGCCGAGGTGCGCGAACTGCAGGCCAAGGGTGCTGACCTGGTGTCGCTGATGCGCGGCGAACCCGATCTGCCAACTCCCGCCCACATCGTGGAAGCGTGCACCCAGGCGCTGCATGCCGGTCGAACCGGCTACCCCGACAACCGGGGCGAAAAGAATCTCCGGGAAGC
>CAITMP010000722.1 GCA_903893525.1 uncultured Acidobacteriia bacterium
ATTGCCGTTGACGACCCGCTTCAGCTTCCGGGTTGCGGATACGGCCCCGCGCTCAGGCGTCGTTTGGTCCGAGTCGCCAAGTCGGGCCATCAGTTGCGGAAATTTTGCGGAGGCCCGATCGTGGCGCAAATGTGGGTCCCGGGACATGAGTGCAACGCACACCTCGTCGGGTGCCACCGGTGTCACATACATCTGGCAACCCTGAGCCCAGTAGACCTCCACCCGGTCGGCCCAGGGAGCGATTCGGTAGTGTCGGCTGAAACCGTACCGTTTCGACTCCCGGTGCGCCGCTTCCAGCCCCGCCCAGTGCCGGACACGCGATTTCTGCCCGTCCGCCCCGATGATCCAACGGGCCTGCACACTGTGCAGATCATCCACCGTGTTGTCCCACCGGAGTTCCACACCGACGGCTTTGGCCCGTGCCACGAGGATCTCGTGCAAAACGGTTCGACGAAGCCCGATTCCTTCGCCGGTCGGGAAGGTTGCCGCCACTTGGGAATTCGCCCCTAGGAACCGGATGCCGCGAAACGGATGTGACTGCGCAACGCCGTCCAAGTTCACGCCGAGCGCAGCCAAGGCCTCCAGCGAATCCGGCATCAAGCCCTCGCCGCAGGCCTTGTCGATGGGCGAGTGCCCGGAATCCGAAACCACTACGCTGAAACCCTTGGCGCGAGCAGCAATCGCAGCTGCCAACCCCGCAGGTCCTCCGCCAACGATGAATACATCGGTCATGAGTTTAAATGTTCACCACGCGCCGGGCCATTCCTAGCGCCTCGGACCAGAACGAACTCGACGTATGCATCAGATGCACCACTTCCCGGATCGAAGCCACAAAATGATCCAACTGCGCCTCAGTTACAACCAAGGGCGGTGCCACCTTCAATGTTAGAAAATTGTTGCCGCAGATTTGCGCCAGAATTCCGTGGTCGCGGTACAGCCGGAGGACAATCACCTGCCCGAACATGCCGGGATGTATCGCCATGAATCCCTCGAAGGGCAACCGCAGCCCCAGCTTTCCCGGTGCCGTGAATTCAATTCCGTTCAGCAGTCCCAAGCCCCGGACATCCTTGACCATCTCGAAACCGGAAAGCGCCTCCCGCAGTTTCGACCGCAGGATTTCCCCCATCAGTTCCGCCCGGTCGCCCAGCTGCTCCCGCTCCAGAACTTCCAGCGTCGCAAGGCCTGCGCGCATGGACAGGCCGTTCTCGCTGTAGGTGGACGTGTGAACGATGGATCGTTTCAAGGAATTGTAGACGGACCCATAGATTTCGTCCGTCATCAGCGTTGCGGCCACCGGCACCAGGCCGCCGCTCAAGGCCTTCGCCATCACCACCATGTCGGGATCGGCACCATAGCGGTGGCAGCACAGGAACCGCCCGGTGCGGTACATGCCGGTCTGGACTTCGTCGATCACCAGTAGCGTGTCGTAGCGCTTGCAGATCTCGCGTGCCCGCCGGAAATAATCGGGATCGGCGAGCCGTATGCCGGATTCCGACTGGAGCGGCTCCACGAAAAACGCCCCAAACCTGCGGGTCGCCAACGCGCGCTCCAATGCCGGAATGTCGTTGAATGGAACCGCCTGCGTATCGGCCAGCATTGACCCGAAGCCCTGCTTCCAAAACGGATCCCCCATTAGGGACAGGGCACCGCAGGTCAGGCCATGGAAAGCGCCGTCGCAGTAGAGTAGACCGTTGCGGCCCGTATATGCGCGGCTGAACTTGATCGCCGATTCCACGCCCTCGCTGCCCGAACTGGAAAAGAAGGCCTTGGAAATCCGCCCGCCCGCCCGCTTGCAGAGCGCTTGCGCCAGATCGCCCGCCGTGGCGGCAACATGACTCTGCAGCATGGCCGGTCCACGCCGGTCCAACTCGGTTTTGAGCGCCTCAAGAATGTCGGGATGGTTGTGGCCCGTGTTGTGGACGCAGTAGCCGGATAGAAAATCCAAGATCACCCGTCCGTCCGCGGTGTGCAGTTCCGTCCCTGTGCAGCGCGTGTATTGCGCGTTCATCTGCAGCGTATTGAGCAATTTGACCCACTGCGGGTTTACGAAATTGCAATAATTGATATCGAAGTCAGTGTCGGACGGGACCACGGTCCCAGTCTCGGTCGGCGATTCTAGCCATGTGGTGGGCATTCGGAAATTGTGTGCGGTGAGCCGTCGCCAGCTGTTCCAATAGACGACGCCACGCTGTCCCCCGGTTTCCCGGCATTTTTATTGCCAAAGGGAATTCAGGAGGATTACCGAATGAACCGAATCCGGTGATCAGTCGTCAACGGGTCCATTTCGTGGTGGTCGGCTGTCAGAAGCGTTCCCTCAACCCGACGCGCAAGAACGAGAGCGCAGCAGTCCGCGAGAGAAATACGGCGCGCACCGGATTTCAGGACACCCGCCTCCATCCAGAATTTCTCATCCATATCGGAGCGAAACCAGATATCCGAAGCTCGCAAACTAGCGATGACGTCGTCGGCCACGACCTTTCCCGCTGACCGGTGGAAGTCGTAATAAACCTCGCAGAGATTCATTGCGTGTGCAAAACACACATTCTTGCCGCGCATCGCGCTGCTCACCACATCGCCTCCCGGTTCAGCGCGGAGTAGGGCGATTATTGCGCTTGCGTCAAGGACGTATGGCAAGGTGCCTTCTTCGATCTTCCAATTCGACTTCTTCTCCCTTACGCCGAATGAACTCATCACTTGAAGTAGGGATATGCCGGAACTTTCCGTAAACATCGACATGGCGAGGTTGGGGTGTCCAACTGTCCATTTCCTTCAATGCTTGGACTAGCTGGTCTCTTTCATTCGGTGTCAAGGTACGAGCCTGGCGTAGAATCTCGCTCACGGGACCTGCGGGCATGCTTCCAGTCTACTCCAGTTTCGAGCAGTCTCAAGTCGCGGCACTACGGTATCAACATGACGGAAATGTGAAAAATCGACAACATCGCCTCCCGTGTGGAATGCTGGACTCGATGCCTTGTTCCCTCGACGTCCTCAAAGAGATCCCGCTATTTTCGCTGCTCGACGAGGACGAAATGTCCGTTTTGGCCTCCCAGGTGGAAGTGCGCGAATTCGCCGTCCGCCAAAAAATCTATCGTCTCGGGGAACCCGGCGAACGAGCCTATGTCCTGGTCAACGGCCATGTCCACGTCACCACCGTGGACGAGGACCAGCAGGAAGTTTTGGTCGCCGACCCGGAAATGGGTGAATTCTTCGGTTTCGCCTCCATGATGACCGGCTCCCTGCACACCACCAGCGCCACCGCCCTCGAAGCCACCACCTGCGTCGAGATCGACAAAAACGACATCCTGGCGCTCCTCGAACGCAAGCCGCACGCCGGTATGGATATGATGGCCGTGCTCGCAAGACAATTCCACGCTTCCCAACAACTGGTTCGGGGCAGGGCGGGGCGGAATCCGAATGAAGTGATCGACGACGAGGCCACATTCGGCGAGCGGATCGCGGACAAGGTTGCCAAATTCGGCGGTTCCTGGTCCTTCATCATCACCTTCTTCGCGATCCTTGTCGTCTACTCCGCCACCAACGTCATTATGGGCAAGAACGCATGGGACCCCTACCCCTTCATCCTCCTGAACCTGCTGCTCTCCATGCTGGCAGCCATCCAAGCCCCCGTCATTATGATGAGCCAAAACCGCCAGGACACCAAGGACCGGCTCCGGGGCGAGCTGGACTACGAAGTCAACGTCCGTTCCGAGGCCGAAATCCGCAATCTGACAGGCAAAGTGCACACGCTCGATGACAAACTGGACGACGTCGTCGATCTCCTTCGAGAGCTGCAATCCCGTCGTTGAGTGCGAAACCGCTAAACTGGCCCAATGAAGCAAAAAGCGTCCTTCGACCCAGGCCTGACACAACGGTTCGACGCGCCCATGCGCCGGGCTATCAATAAGGATGGCAGCTTCAATGTCCGGCGCGTCGGTGCCAGTTGGCGGGCATTCCACCCTTGGCTCCACGTCGTCAACATGAGTTGGCGCGGGTTCGTAGTCCTGGTGGTTTCCTTTTACCTTCTGCTGAACCTCGGTTTCGCCTCGCTGTACTTCCTTCTGGGCCCCGATGCAGTGATCGGGTCGGCATCCCCCACCGAGTCCGGGCGTCTTCTGAATTGCTTCTTCTTCAGCGGTCACACGCTGACCACGGTCGGCTACGGCACGCTGGCCCCCCACGGTTTCGCTGCCAACATGGCCGCAACCTTGGAGGCGTTGGTCGGCCTTCTCGGCTTCGCCATCATCACGGGCCTGCTCGTCGCGCGCGTCTCCAGGCCCTCGGCCCGAATCCAGTACAGCGCCAACGCAATCATCGGCCCCTACCAGGACGGCACAGCCCTCATGTTCCGGATCGCCAACGAACGCTCCAATAACCTGATGGAACTCGATGCGCAAGTGCTGCTGATGCAGGTTGTCAGCAAACAGGGCGGCCATCTGGAGCGAAAATTCGACATGCTGGCGCTGGAGCGCAACACGGTTCTCATGTTCCCGCTCACTTGGACCATCGTCCATCCGATCGACGAAAACAGTGCCCTGTTCGGCAAGACAGCCGAGGATCTCCGGAGCGTTCAGGCCGAAGTCCTCATCCTTGTGAAAGGCTTCGACGAAACCTTCAGCCAGATTGTCCACACCCGCTACTCCTACCGCGCCGACGAAATCGTCTGGGGTGCCAAGTTCAGCCCCGCTTTCCGCGTCGACGAGACCGGCGGCATGGTGCTGGAGTTGGATAAGGTGGGCGACTTGAGGACGGAGCCTCCGGCCCTGCCCAACAATCCAGCCCTGAGCGACAATTAGGGGATGATTTGGCTGATCCGTCACGGCGAAACCGAGTGGACCGTTTCCGGTGCCCACACCGGCAGGTCCGATATCCCCCTTACGCCGAATGGCGAGGCGCAGGCCTTGGGTATCCCGGAAAGGCTGGGCGCCAAACAGTTTTCGCTTGTCCTCACCAGTCCCCTCCAACGGGCACGGCGCACCTGCGAACTGGCAGGTTACGGCGAACACGCCCAGCTTGAGCCAAATCTGGCCGAATGGTTTTACGGCGACTACGAGGGCCGGACCAGTTCCGAGATCCGCGCCGGCCGCCCCGGCTGGTCCATTTTCAAGGACGGGCCGCAAGGCGGCGAAACTCTCGCGCAAGTGGCTGAACGCACTCAAAAAGTGATCGAACGATGCCTCGCGGTCGACGGCGACGTGGCCCTTTTCTCGCACGGCCACACCTTGCGGATTCTGGCCGCCTCCTGGCTTGGCCTGCCACCGGAAACCGCCAAACACTTCGCTCTGGGCACCGCAGGCATCTCCATTCTGGGACTGGAGAACGAGACCCGCAACATTACCCTATGGAACCGTTGACCTTTCTCGAATCGCGGCTTGCCTTCCAGCAGTTCCGCAGTGCGTGGGAATCCGGCACACTTCCGAAATCAGCCTGGACCCACGCCGCCCACGTGGCCATTGGTGCCTGCTACGCCGTCGAATTCGGCCCGGACGCGCTGGACCGGACGCGCGCCGGAATCATCCGCTACAACCAAGCTGTAGGCACGCCCAACACCGAGACCTCGGGTTACCACGAAACCCTGACCCGCTTCTGGTCCGCCGTGATCGCAAGAGAGGTGGCCGGAATCAGCGATCCCTGGCAGGCCGCTGTCCACGCCGCCGCCAAGTTCGGGAACGCCCGCGGCCTTCACTCCGATTTCTACAGCTTTGACGTTGTTCGCAGCGTGGAAGCCCGGAGAAACTGGATTCCGCCGGACCGGCCGTGAAGTTTTGACTGCTTCGAATCGACTCGGACCCGCGGCAACACTCCCGTTTGGGATAATAAAGCTATGTGTGGCATAGCGGGTGCCGTTTTCGGGGAACCGTCCTCTTCGGTTGAATCCGCAGTCCGATCCATGCTCCCGGCAATGGCCCGTCGCGGTCCGGATGCCGAGGGCTTCTACCGTTGGGCCTCCCCTTCGAACTCCACCGGTTTCGGCCATCGGCGGCTGGCGATCCTGGACCTCAGTCCCGCCGGTGCGCAGCCGATGCTTTCGCGCGACGGCTCCGTTGGCGTCGTCTTCAACGGCTGCATCTACAACTTCCACGAAATCCGGGCGGAGCTGGAGCGTCTCGGCCACGCCTTCCATTCCCAGTGCGATACCGAGATCCTCATTGAAGGTTATCTGGAATGGGGCTTGGATCGGCTGCTGCCACGCCTCCACGGGATGTTCGCGTTCGCCATCTGGGACGTGCCCAAGCAAAAACTCTCCCTTGCCCGCGACCGTTTGGGTGTAAAGCCTCTCGTCTACCGGATCTGGGATGGCAATATCGCCTTCGCTTCCACGCTGCAGGCGCTGCAGGGCATTGGGTTTCCCGTCGAAATTGCTTCCGCAGCGCTGCTCGAATACCTCGACGTCGGCTTTGTCACCGATGACCGAAGCATCTTCCAGGGCACCCGCAAACTCGCCGCCGCCACGGTCCTCGAATGGGAGAATGGCAAAACGACCGAACGCGTCTACTGGTCCCTGCCAAAGTTCGGTCAGGACCGGACGATCCAATTCGACGACGCCGTGGCCGAGACCGAACGGTTGATCATCGACGCGGTCCGTTTGCGGTTGATCTCCGACGTTCCCATCGGCGCGCTGCTTTCAGGCGGCATCGATTCCACCCTCGTCTGCTGGGCGCTCTCCAAACTGGGTGCCAACATCCATGCCTTCACGGTCGGCACTCCCGGCGACCCGGGAGACGAAAGCTTGGATGCCCAGGACATTGCCCGCCGCTTGGGCATTTCCCATGAAATCGTCCACTTGGACACCAACCAGCCGCCGCCGCTCGACGACCTGATTGCCGCCTACAGCGAGCCCTTCGCCAGCACCTCGGCGCTCGGAATGCTCCGTGTTTCCCAAGCCGTCAAGCCGAAAGCCACCGTGCTTCTGACCGGCGACGGGGGGGACGACGTCTACCTTGGCTATCCGTTCCAGTTCAACGCTTGGCGCGCCCAGAAGATCGCCCGCAGCGTGCCTGGCTTCGCGCCCTCCGTCTACGACGCATTGCGGCCACTGCTTTCCGCAATTCCTCCCCTGAAACGGGCCCGCAGCCTGCTCGATTACGCAATGGGTGGTATCGGAGCCTACGCACGGGTGCGCATTGGCCTGCCCTATTACTACGAAAACAACCTCTTCGGCGAGCGCCTCAAGGGCGGCACGGTTGCCCATCGGGAAGTTCCGGCGTCCTTCGAGTCCGCCCGCGATCTTGTCGCCGAGGTTTTCGCCTTCCACAAGAAGATGCACTTCACCTCGGAATTCATGACCAAGGTGGACGGCGGAACCATGTACCACTCGCTGGAGGCGCGCGCGCCGTTCCTCGACCAGAAGATCTGGGAATTCGCGGCCCGTATCCCCGCCGAAGTGCATTTCCAAGGTGGGCAATTCAAAGCCATCCTGCGCGAAATTGTCCGCCGCCACGTCGGGCCGGATGTGGCGTTCCGACGTAAGCAAGGGTTTACCGTTCCGGTGGAGCGCTGGTTGGCCACCAAGTGGTCGGGCCGTCTGGCGGAGCTCAAGGGGGAAACCTTGCTCACCAGCCAGGGATGGTTTGAGCGCAAGGCCCTCTCCGCAGCCATTGACAGGGCGCTCAAGCAGGACGAAATCCCCGTCCAACTCTGGTACCTCCTCGTTTTGGAAGCTTGGTTGAGAAAGAGCGGACGCACAAGTTGAAAATTCTGTTCCTTTCGCCCCGCCAATGCTGGCCAACCCGCAGTGGGGCCAAGCTTCGCGAGTACCATTTCCTCCAAGCGTTGTCACGCGATGCCGATGTCGACTACGCCTACTTCGTCGACCCCGGTTCCATTCCGCTATCCCAAGTGGAACTGCCGTTGTGCCGGGAAGTTGTCCCGGTGCCCAAACCCGGCGCTTATACCATCGGCCAGAAATTGCAGGGGGTGGTGGGCAAATGGCCGCTGCCAATCCTCAACTACACCAGCCCGCTCATGATGGAGGCGGTCCAACGTCTGCTGGCTAAGAATCGTTATGATTTGATCCACTTGGACAGCATCCACATGATCCGGTACGCCGAGGGGGCCGGTACGCCCGTCGTCTACAACTGGCACAACATCGAGTCAGAGGCGATGAGCCGGTTCGCCCAAACAGTCGGTTCCGGGCCAAAATCCTGGTATGCGCGGATCACCGCCGACAAAATGGCCGCACTGGAGCGGCAAATGCTGCGCGATGATTTCGGCCACATCGTATGCAGCGAGCGCGAACGCGTGGAGCTCTCCCGGATTGCGCCCGGCGCACGCGTTTCCGTCGTGGAAAACGGCGTGGATACCGCCCATTTCCGCACCGACCATGGGACTTCACGTGCCAAGAACATCGTCTTTGTGGGGACCATGGACTACTACCCGAACGTCGAAGCCGCCCTCTCCTTCGTGGCGAACATCTGGCCTTCGATCCGCGGCAGGGTTCCCGGCATCCAACTGGCGATCGTTGGTGCCAACCCGACCCAAGCCGTACGGGATTTGGCCCAAACCCCCGGTATCACGGTCACCGGGACAGTGCCCGATGTCCGACCTTACTACCAAAACGCCCTGGCCGCGCTGGTTCCGTTGCGGACAGGCGGAGGCACCCGCCTCAAGATTCTGGAGGCCATGGCGGCGGGCGTTCCAGTCGTTTCAACCCCCTTGGGTGCGGAAGGATTGGCCGTCACCCCGGATACGGACATTCTGATGGCCAATCCCGACGACGTTGCCGTTTGGACGACCCACTTGAGCCGCCTCGCCGCAGACGCCGCATTGGTCGATTCCCTGGCTGGCGCGGGTCTGGAGCTGGTAAAATCCCGCTACGATTGGCAGATCCTCGGTCGCAAGCTCACCCAGACCTACGCCGGATGGCTCGGACGGACCCAATGACCAAGCTTCTGGCCATTATCGAGGCCTACACAATTACCGGCCCCGCCAAGAACCTGCTGGAATTCGCCAAGCACGCCCCTGCCGCCGGTGTCGACCTGACCATTGCTACATTCGTGCGTGAAAGCAGTGACAACCTCTTTATCCGGACCGCTCGGAGCCGGGGCATCACGGTGGAAACCATCCAGGAGACCGGGCCCTGGGACCCCAAGGTTCTCACCGACCTGCAGTCCCTGGTTGCGCGCGTGCGTCCCGACGTGCTCCAAACGCATGCGGTCAAATCCCACTTCCTCGCCCGCCGTGCTGCACTGCCTTCACGGGTCCCTTGGATCGCCTTCCACCACGGCTACACTTGGCCGACCGTCAAGGCGCGCCTCTACAACGAACTGGACCGTTGGTCCCTGCGCACCGCCAACCGCGTTCTCACCGTCAGCGAGCCCTTCCGCGACCAGTTGACCGCCCACGGCGTCGCCCGCAACCGGATCGAGATCATCCACAACGCCATTCCGCCCACTTGGGGCCAGTCCGACCGCGACCCCGCCACCGCAGCCAAGCTCAAAGATGGCCTTGGTATCCCCGCCGACCGCAAAGTGATCCTGATAGTTGGTCGGCTCTCCAAGGAAAAAGACCACATCACCCTGCTCGAAGCAGTTCACCGCATCCCGAAACACCTCGAACCGCATCTGGTCATCGTGGGGGAGGGTCCCGAACGCTTTGCCCTTGACGCCAGGATCCAAGCCTTGGGTCTTCAGGAGCGCGTTACCTTCACAGGTCAGCGCGATTCCGCCGAACCCTTCTACGGAATTGCCGATGTCGCGGTCCTCTCCTCCCTCAGCGAGGGTTCCCCGAACGCGCTTTTGGAAGCGATGGCGGCGGGCGTACCCTCGGTGGCGACGAGGGTTGGGGGGATTCCGGAAATCGTGGTCGATGGCGAAAGCGCCTATCTCGTGGACACCCGCGATCCAGCTTCATTGGCCGACCGTATCGCGTGCCTGATGCGGGATCCCGGTCTGGCCGCGAAGTTTACCGCAAAATCCCACCGGCTAGTCCAGGAGCGGCATGCTCCGGAAGTTCGGACTGCTCGCTTGGCGGCGATTTACAAGGAGACGGCTGAGAGCGGACGGGCCGCGCGGGACGCGGCTCCAAGTGCGGGAGAAACTGATCGCGGCCAGGTCGTCCGCTTGTTTCTTAAGAGGGGGCAAGCTGGAAAATGAAGTCATTGGTGAAAGGTATACTGAACTCGGTCTTTCTTGTTTTTGCCTTCCCTCCGGCCCTTCTGGCCGGTTTTGGGCGCATCGGATTCTTCTTCCAGATCTTCGCCCACGCGTTTGCCCTCATGCCGGGACTGCCTGGTGATTATGCGCGCGCGGCGTTCTACCACCTGACACTGCAGCGGTTTCCGTTCACCAGCCGGATCCAATTCGGCTCATTCTTCGCCCATCCCCAAGCCTCGGTTGGCGAGGGCGTATATATCGGTAGCTACTGCATCCTTGGTCGGGTCGTGCTGGGTGATCGGACTCTCCTTGCGTCCTCCGTCCAGATTCTCAGTGGCAAAAAGCAGCACGGACGCACTGCGGACGGCAAGATCGATCCACGCGAGAACTACTTCGAGACCGTGTCCATCGGGGCGGACTGTTGGCTCGGAGCCGGTGTGATCGCGATGGCCAATGTGGGGGCGGGGACTACCGTCGGTGCCGGGTCTGTAGTCACATCGGAGATCCCGCCCAATTCCATTGCTGTCGGGAGTCCGGCCAAGGTGATTCGGAGCGCCTCCTAATCCATGTCCACCAAGCGCCGCGTTTTTATTGTTTGCGATTCCTATCCGCCGGTGCTGGGCGGCTCGGAAATTGAGGCCCAACGTGTTGCGTCCGGCCTGATCGCACGCGGCCACCAAGTCCGGGTACTGTGTTCCGGCGGCGGCCCGATGCCCAAAGTCAGCGAATGGGTGGATCCGGCCGGTGTCCCTGTGAGCATTCTCACCCGCGATGCCACCGGTGCCATGAAGGACCGGCTTTTTGCCCTCCAAGTGGCTTTGAATTTGTTTGACCGGCGCGACGAGTACGATATTGTCTACTTCCTGATGCAGGGATTGCACCTCGCGGCCGGCCTTCCCACTGCGCATGCGCTGGGCAAGACCCCCGTCATGAAAATAAGTGGAGACGGCATCATCACCACGATGCAGCGCTCCCGGCTGGGCCGCCTCGAACTTGGGTGGCTTCTGAAGTGGCATGTTCCGGTCATGCTTTTGAACGAGAACATGATGGGCGAGGCCGAATCTGCCGGTTTTCGCCGCGAGCAACTGGTGTGGATGCCGAACCCCGTCGAGATCGACAAATTTCGCCCCGCCCAGCCCGGCGAAGCCTCCGAATGGCGCTCGACCCACGGTATCCCCCGCGACGCTTTTTGCGTGGTCTACACGGGCCGTTTGTCACATGAAAAGGGCATCCGGGAACTGTTCCACGGCTTTGCGGGAGCTGCGCGGGAGATTCCGAATGCGTTCCTCGTCCTCGTCGGTGACGGGCCAATGCGCTCGGACTTGGAGTCCTTGGCCAACAGCTTGGGCGTCGTGGACCGGGTGCGTTTCGTGGGCCGCGTGCCCCTGATGGAAGTGCCATTCTGGCTGCGGGCCGGTGATGTTTTCGCGCTAACCTCACCCAACGAGGGCTTTTCCTGTGCCCTTGTCGAGGCGATGGCGTCTGGCTTGGCGTGCGTTGTCAGTGATATCCCGGCCAATCGGCAGCTTGTTGAAGACGGAGTGCAGGGCATCACCGTGCCCTATGACGGCATCGACCGGATTTCGGCGGCGCTAAGGCAACTGGCCTCGGACCCGCCCACCCGCCAATCCATGGGTGTCGCGTCCCGGCAAACCGCCGAAAATTACTCCATCGAGCGTGTCGTCGATCGGTACGAAAACCTTTTCGACAGTGCTGTCCAATCGCGGCAATAAAGTTGATAATGTGTCAGTTGGGTAAAGCCATGCTCCGACTCGTTTCCATCCCGGTTCTGACCGTCATTTTCGGACTCTTGGTGCATGCCGAGCCCGTCAGCTACGGCACCCAAATCCAACCCATCCTTTCAGCCAAGTGCGTGGTTTGCCATTCCGACGCCAATCCCGCAGGCGGAATCGCGCTGGATGGCTCGGCCAAAGTGGCTGCGGTGAAGAGTCGACTGATTGCCGCGGTCAGCGGGCCTTCGCCGAGGATGCCGAAGTCGGGGGCACCCCTTTCGCTGGAGCAGGTGGCGCTGCTGGCCCGCTGGATCGAGGAAGGTGCAAAGGACGATGGCAAAGCTCCGGCCGCCGAAGTCTGGTGGTCCCGCAAACCGCTCATTCGAAACGCGGTTCCGGGGAAGGGCCACCCCTTGGACGCGTTTCTGCTCGCCAAACTGGGATCGATGAAACTCGGTTTCTCGGCTGAGGCCGACCGCCGCACCCTGATCCGCCGGGTGACGTTCGATCTGACCGGACTGCCGCCGACTCTGGAGGAAATCAGTGCATTCCTGTCCGACAAGTCGCCGGAAGCCTACGAAAAGGTTGTCGACCGCTTGCTTGCATCGCCACGATACGGCGAACGGTGGGCGCGCCACTGGCTCGACATCGCCCACTACGGCGATTCGCACGGTTACGACAAGGACAAGCCCCGCCCCAATGCCTGGCCATATCGCGACTACGTGATTGCGGCACTCAACAACGACAAGCCCTACGCCCGGTTTGTGGAGGAGCAGTTGGCCGGGGATGTCCTGTATCCGGATTCGGCACAGGCCACCATTGCAACCGGCTTCATCGCGGCGGGTCCGTGGGATTTCGTCGGCCACCAGGAACTCCGCGAGGATACCCTCGACAAGAACATCACCCGCAATCTGGACCGCGACGACATGGTGGCGACGACGATGTCGGCGTTCACCAGCCAAACCGTCCACTGCGCCCGCTGCCACAACCACAAGTTCGACCCCATCACCCAGCAGGATTATTACGGCTTGCAGGCTGTGTTTGCGGGCGTGGACCGGGCCGACCGCCCCTATGACGTCGATCCCGCTGTCGCTGCAAAACGCAGGGATCTTCTCAACCGCCGCCGCCTCAACCAAATCCAGTTGCAGCCCCTCCAGGACTTGGTCGCCAACGCCAGCACGCCCGAAATCGACAAACTGGACGCCGTCATGAAGGACATGCGGGGCCGGATGTCCGACCTACGGGCGTCCAAGGTTCCGACTGACGAAGCCGCGGCCAAGCAGCTCCAAGTCGAATACGACTTGCTGGTAGTGCGGCGCAAAGCACTGGTGGATGCCATCGTGGAGCCGAAAGCGTTGGCGGAACTCGCGCGCCTTGCCCCCGTGGCGAAGGAGTTGGACGACGAACTGGCCCGACTGCCGAAGCCGGAGCTGGTCTACGCCGCAGCCAGCTACTTTCCGCGCAACGGCACGTTCCGCCCGCCGCTGGAGCCGCGCCCGATCTTCGTGCTCAATCGGGGCGACGTAAATTCGCCGATGGAACCCGCCAGTCCCGGTGCTATCGGCTCAAAATTCCAGTTGGCCGACCTCGGCGACGAAGGAGCCCGCCGGGCGGCGCTCGCCCATTGGATCACGGACCGGGATAATCCGCTCACGTGGCGATCCATAGTGAACCGCGTATGGCATTACCATTTCGGTGCCGGAATCGTCGACAGCCCCAGCGATTTCGGCAGGATGGGCTCCCTTCCGACGCATCCCGAAATGCTGGATTGGCTTGCGGTCTGGTTCCGCGACGACGCCAGGGGCTCGATAAAACAACTGCACCGCTTGATTGTCACCAGCCGCGCCTATAGGCAGAGCTCCAAGGACAACCCCGATGGGACAATGCTCGACTCGGAAAACCGCTACCTTTGGCGGATGAATCGCACCCGTCTGGATGCGGAATCGGTCCATGACACACTGCTCTCGGTCAGCGGCAAGCTCGATTTGAAGATGGGGGGCCCTGCGGACCGGCAGTTTTGGTTCAAGGACGACCACTCCCCGGTTTATGACTACGCCAAGTTCGACCCCGGCAGTCCCGAGGGGCTACGGCGCAGCATCTACCGGTTTGTGGTTCGAAGCGTACCCGATCCCTTCATGGAGCGGCTGGATTGCCCGGATCCCGCCATGTTGGCACCCAAGCGCGGCACAACTATCACCGCGATCCAGGCTCTGGCTTTGTTGAACAACCCGTTCGTCATCCGGATGGCGGAACAGTTTTCGGAAAGAATCCGGCCAGCGGGGGACCTGCAGTCCCAGATCCGCTTCGCGTACCGTTTGGCGCTGGCGCGCGACGCCACGGACGCCGAGGTCCGACGTTTGACGGAATACGCGTCGAGGAACGGCATGGCCAACACATGCCGCCTGCTTTTCAACAGCAACGAATTTGTGTTTATCGATTGACCAGGGATACGGCGGACACAACATGAATCGAAGGGAGTTTCTCTGGAGTGGCGGCGGACTGGGCGGCATCGCCCTTTCCCAAATGCTTGCAGCGGCTGAATCGCCGGGCCTGCACCATCCCGCCAAAGCCAAACGTGTGGTCCAGTTGTTTATGTCCGGCGCTGCCAGCCAGTGCGATCTGTTTGACTACAAGCCGATGCTCGACAAGAAGGCGGGCGAGCCATGGGACCCGGGCGAAAAGGTGGAGCTTTTCCAGAGCAAGCCGGGCGTGGTGATGAACTCCCCGTGGGGCTGGAAACAGCACGGTCAATGCGGCAAATGGGTGTCGGACCTGCTGCCGCACACAGCCAGCTGTGTGGATGACATCGCGTTCGTGCAGTCCATGATCGCCAAATCCAACGTCCATGGCCCGGCGACCTACATGCAGAATACTGGTTTTGTTTTGCCGGGATTTCCCAGCATGGGTGCGTGGGTATCGTACGCGCTGGGCAGTCTGAACAACAATCTGCCGACCTTGGTGGTGCTGCCCGACCCGCGTGGATTCCCGCCGAACGGGCCTTCGAATTGGTCCGCCGGTTTCCTGCCCGCCGCGCACCAGGCAACCATGATCCGCGTCGGCAGCCCGAATCCGATTCAGGACCTTTTTCCGCCTGACAAAGCTCGGTTCATCACCAAGGAGAGCGAAAAGGACACCCTGCGGGTGCTGGAATCCATGAATCGCGACCACCTTGCGGAACACGCCGGCGATTCCCGGCTGGAAGCCCGCATCGCGTCCTACGAGATGGCGGCGAAGCTCCAGTTGAGCGCGCCGGACGTCATGGACATCAGCGGCGAGTCCGACGCTACAAAAAAGCTCTACGGGATGGACGACAAGGTAACCGAAGACATGGGGCGTCGATGCCTGGTCGCCCGGCGTCTGCTGGAACGCGGGGTGCGCTTTGTGCAGATCTGGAGCGGGGCCGACAATGGTTTTCCGCGTCGGAATTGGGACAGCCACGAGGATTTGAAGCGCGATCACGGCGAACTTGGCACCAGCTTGGACAAGCCGACCGCCGCGTTGATACAGGATCTGAAGGCGCGCGGACTCCTGGACGACACAATTGTCTACTGGACCACCGAGTTCGGACGCATGCCATGCAGCCAGGGCGCAAAAGGCCGCGACCACAACCCGTTCGGATTTACGTCGTGGCTGGCAGGCGGGGGCATCAAGGGCGGCATTAGCTACGGCGCGACGGACGAATGGAGTTACAAGGCCGTCGACAAACCGGTCTATTGCTACGAAGTCCACGCCACGGTCCTGCACCTGCTGGGCATCGATTTCAAACGGCTTTCGTACCGCAACAACGGCATCGACCGCAGGTTGACCGATGTCCACGGTCGGGTACTGCCCGAACTTTTGGCCTGACTACTTCCTGCGGAGGATCTCCAACTCTTCCAACGTCTTTGGCCAGTCCGCACCGAGCAGACGGGATAACCCGCGGTCGGCGAGGATTTTGCCTCCGGTCTGGCAGGTGGGGCAGTAGTTGGTCTCCTTGTCGGCGTAGCGGATGCGTTGAATTGGCGTGCTGCAGACCGGGCACGGCTTGCCATATTGGCCGTGTGCCGCCATTTCGGGCCGGAACGCCGTGACCTTTTCGGGGAACGCCTTCGCGGCTTCAACGGTGAGACGGTCGATCCAGAGTTTGAGGGTGCTTTGCGTGGCGGCGTAGAGGCGTTCCCATTCGGGCTCCGTGAGCTTGTGTGTCTGGGCGAGCGGTGACAAGCGGGCGGCGTGGAGGATTTCGTCGGAATAGGCATTTCCGATACCGTCGAGGATGGTCGGGTCGGTCAGGGCGCGTTTGACGGTGTGGTTTTCGCGTGTAAGTGCGCTGCGGAAGCTTTCGGCTGTGGCCGTGAACACGTCGAGACCACCGGGGTCGAAGTTGTCGAGTTCGTGTGCGCTCCGCACCGCATGAAGTGACGCCCGGCGCTTGCTTCCAGCTTCCGTCAACGAGAGTGCGCCTGTGGAGAAGTCGAATGCCGCGAGGATGTTCCGGCCCGGCTGCTTCCCGCCTGCGGGGAACCAATGGAGTCGTCCAGCAATCATGAGATGGAGCACGAGCCAGTCGTCGCCCTCCAGTCCTATGGCAATCCGTTTGCCAATCCGCCGGACACCTGAAATAGCACGCCCCTCCAACTCGATGAGCGGAGGGGCGGTGCTGCGGAGCAAAAATGGCGTCGTGATGCGGACCCGTTCGAGCGTACTCCCGGCGATCCTCTGATCGATCGCCGAGATATAGGCTGCGATATCGGGCAGTTCCGGCATGGCTAGCGCTTCGGCAGCGGGACGGCCTTGCCGGTGCGGACCGATTCCTTGGCGGCTTCGATGATTTCCACCACCTGTACGTTCATGTCGAGCGAAGTCATGCCTTCGATCTGCTTCTTCTGGCGCATGCGGGTCACCATGAAATGGATCGGTTCCGCGTCTTCAGGAGCCAGCGGGGCGATGTCGACAGCCGTCTTGTTGCGGCCTTCCTGCCGTTCCACTGACCCGTTCTTCATGTAAACGCTGCCCTTGATGCCGA
Organism: uncultured Acidobacteriia bacterium; assembly: GCA_903893525.1. Taxonomy (GTDB): domain Bacteria; phylum Acidobacteriota; class Terriglobia; order Bryobacterales; family Bryobacteraceae; genus BOG-234. Next base: position 16,830 of record CAITMP010000722.1, read on the forward strand.
AAACTTCGAGGTCCTGGTAGCTGCGGGGAAGGTCCCAGCTGCCTTCGAACATGCCGACGGCGTTGGGGTAGTTCAGCATGAGGTCCGCGTTGTCCTCCACCTTCGGGAAGACGGATGGGCGGATGTGGTTGACGTGGGCGTAGACGCTGTCGGGGCGGCCGAGGTACCAGAGCGACCACAGAGCGTTGTAGCAGCCGAAATCCATGAGGGCCCCGGCACCGTTTTGGACGGGGTCCGTGAGCCAAGAGAAGAAGGCCGCGTTGCGGACGCCTTCCGAGCCCGGTCCGCCGTGGCCGACGACGCCGTGCAGTCGGTAGACTTGGCCGAGCTGGCCGGAATCGGCGACTTTCTTGGCCGTGTAGTTGGCGGGCCACCATGCCATTTGGTAGTTGCACATCACCTGGATGCCGGACTTCTTCGCGATCTCCTGGATCTTGAGGGCGTCCTTGTAAGTGGAGGCGAGCGGCTTTTCGAAGATGACGTTGATGTGGCGGGCGGCGGCGGCCTCGACGATTTCGAGGTGCCGGTTGTTTTCGACGAAGGCCCAGATGAGGTCGGGCTTCTGGGCGTCTAGCATCTTCTTGTAGTCGTCCGAGATCATGTTGGCAGCGACACCGGCCTTGACGGCCTCGGCCTGAAGAGCCTTGTTGGGCTCGGCCACGCCGACGAAGGCGATCTCCTGGCTCTTGAGCATGTCGGTCAAGTGGCCCCAGACATGGGAGTGGACGAGGCCGACGACGGCCATTTTGTAGGGGGTCTGGGCGGCGGCAGACAGGGTGGCGAACAGGGCGAGGGCTAGGAGTTTGCGCATGGTTGGGCTACCGTTCCAGTTTACTGCGAGGCGTGGCTACCAGATGGCGGCGGCGAAGTGGTCGCGGATTTTCCGGTCTTTGGTGAGCAGACTGCTGTTGCTCACCTTGCAGTGCGCGACAATCATGCGGTCGAAAGGGTCACGCGTCCATGTTTCGGACTGGAATTCCCTCGCAATGTCCATGAAGGGTGCCTTGCACACAGTGAGGTCGAAATCGCGCTGCATCGTGGCCAGGATTTCCGTTGGTTCGACGGCGGTTCGCCCAATCTCGAACAACACCTGCATCTCCATGAATACGGCGGGTGAGATGCGCAGGTCGGATTTTTCGAGTGCTGTACATGCCGCCTTGGAGAGTTTGGTTATCTCGCCAAAGTAGGTCCAAAGAACGACGTGCGTGTCGAGGTAGATCAAAGGAACGGTTTCCACTCCCCGGACCAGTCGGATTCAACGAGTTCTTCGGGATCGCAAAGCAGTCCGGGCCGCTTGACGATGCGAGCGAGGCGCGAGGTCCGGGGCGTCTGGACCATGACGATCTGCAGAAGCTGCCCCTTGCGTTCGATCTCGACAGGCTTGCCCGTAGCGATGACGCCGTCGAGGATCTCGTAGATGTCTTGGCGCAGTCTGGTGGCTGTTAGAGGCACGAGACCAGTATCGCACGTACGTGTTGTGATAACGCGCGTGCGCTATCCGGCGGTCGTGGGCGTGCAATGCCCCTTACGCGAAGATGCCGTCGTGGACCGTCCCAGCCGTATCCGTCAACCGGAAATCGCGGCCGGAATTGCGATAGGTCAGCTTCAGGTGGTCCAGACCCAGCAGCGCTAGGACCGTCGCGTGGTAGTCGTGGATGTGCATGCGGTTTTCGGCTGCGTGGTAGCCGAATTCGTCGGTTGCGCCGTAGGCGAAGCCGGGTTTGACTCCTCCGCCCGCCATCCAGATCGAGTAGCCGTAGGGGTTGTGGTCGCGGCCGTTGCCGGATTCGGAGATCGGGGTGCGGCCGAACTCGCCAGCCCAGACAACTAGTGTGTCCTTCAACAATCCTCGCGCCTTGAGATCCTTGAGGAGCCCGGCGATGGGCTTGTCCACTTCCGCCGCGTTCTCATTGTGTTTGGCGAACAGGTCCGAGTGCTGGTCCCACTTATAACTATGGGTGCACTGGATGAACCGGACATCGGCCTCGGCCAAACGTCGGGCTAGGAGGCATTGCCAGCCGAAATCGGCGGTCTTGGGGTCGTCCAGGCCGTAGAGTTTCTTCGTTGCTTCGGATTCACCGGAGACGTCGAACACCTTCGCCGCCTCGGCCTGCATGCGGAACGCCATCTCGAAAGACTGGATGCGGGTTTCGAGGTCGTCGTCCTGCTTCCACATCTCCTGGTGCTTGCGGTTGATGGCTTGGATCATGTCCAGCTCATACCGCTGCTGTTCCCGATTCAAGCCCTGGTTGACCAGATATTCGATGGGTTGCTTCTGAATTTCGGCAACCTGCATGCCCGCGTGTCCGATGGCCGTGCCCTGGACCGAGCCCGGCAGGAATCCGGAGCTCCAGTTCTTCGCGCCGCCGTGCGACAACGCCGGCTTGATCGTAATGTAGCCGGGCAGGTTGCGGTTTTCCGTGCCTAGTCCGTACAGAGCCCACGATCCCATGCTGGGACGCGTGAAAGTGAACGTGCCGGTGAAGGTCTGCAACAGCGCCGCACCGTGGTCCACGCCTTCGCCGACCATCGAGCGGACAACGCACATGTCGTCGGCGTTTTCGCGGATCATCGGGAACAGGTCGCTCATCGGCAGACCGCTTTGGCCGCAATTCTTGAACTTCCACGGCGACTTCATCAATCCGCCGGTCTTGCCAGCCGCGAAGGTGAGCGGCTGCTTGATCGGCAGCGGTTTGCCGTCGTTGGCGTCGCGGTAGGGCTTGGGGTCGAGCGTGACAATGGACGCCGGACCGCCGTGCATGAACAGGAAGATGACGCGCTTGGCCCGGGCGGGGAAGTGCGGGGCTTTGGGGGCCAGTGGGTCGATGAGGATGCCGCCCTGGGTGGCTGCCTGTGCCTGGGCATCGGCGAGAACGGAGCCGAGGCCCATCCTGCCGAATCCGCAACCGGCCGCCCGCAGCATGGCGCGGCGGGACATCTGGTTGGTCCGGGGTGCTTTGTG
>CAITMP010000723.1 GCA_903893525.1 uncultured Acidobacteriia bacterium
ATACCCGTCCGTCCGCCCCAAGTGCTCCAAGTTGATGGCCGCAACGGTATCCGCCAGCGGCACCAGCGGGTGCTCCACGTAGTATTGCGATCCCAACAAGCCTTTCTCCTCGCCAAACGCAGCCAAAAACACAATGCTGCGCTTGGGAGCGCCGGGCATTGCACCCGCAATCCCGATCAGCGATGCCACTCCGCTGGCGTCGTCATTCGCGCCGTTGAAGACTTGGCCCGCCTCCATGCCGACATGGTCGTAGTGGGCGCTCACAATCACCGTTTCCTTCCCTGTGCCCGGAATTATCCCCACCACATTCCGTAGCACGACCGCGCGGCGACCTGGCTCCGGAATGTGGATGGATACCCTGAGTGGAACCCCGTCCTCAAGCGCGTTCAGAGCCTCTTCGTTGACGATTCTGATCACGGCCGAGGACTGCGCCGAGCCCTCCTCCAAGTACGACCTCTCCTGAGCGACCGGTCTGCTCCCGATCAGCAGGATTGCCGCCGGATGCAGGGCGCGAATCGGATCCAACGATTCCTCGGAGGGGAATCGACCCGCCACCACTGCCACCACACGCCCAGCCAAACTGGCGTCAGGCAGCCTTTCCGGCAGCGCGTAGACAGCCTCGTCCCTGAGTTCGACCGCCCTGCTGGATCGCACGGCGTCCGGCGTCAACGCCATCGACGCCCCTTGGGCGCTCAGCACAACCTCGGCCCCAGCCCCGGGCGTAATCTCAACGAACTCCGCCCGCTGGAAAAACCGATCCGCCCCCGGAAGAGGCCGCAACCCGGCCTTCCGGAACCCCTCGGCGATGAAATCCGCCGCCTTCTCAAGCCCATCCGAAGGCGTATCCCGCCCCTGAAGTTCGTCCGACGCCAAATACGTCACCATTGCCCGCAGCGACTCGGCCGAGATCTTCGAATAGCCCGGCCCCTGTGCCTGCGCGACAACCAGCAGCGCAGCCAGACAAAGCAAACCCAGTCCAGCCGCCCGCCGCACCTACGCCCCCAACAGCGCCGACGCCGTTTCCTTCGCCTTCTCGAACAGGAACCCGATGTCACTGCCACACCCCAGGAACTTCATGCCGCGTTCCTTCCAAAAATTCGCCTGCGGCACGGCCCGCGTCTGGGTGCCGGGCGCGATCCCCTTCGCCAGACACGTATCCCGGATTGCCTCCATCGCCGCCACCATCGTCGGATGCTGGAAGTCGCCCGGCACCCCCATCGAGATCGAAAGGTCCGCCGGCCCGATCAGCACCGCGTCAATGCCGGGCACCGAAAGAATTTCCTCGCGAGCCTCCACCGCCCGCTTGGTCTCGATCTGTAGCACCGTGATCGTGTTCGCGTTCACATGTTCGATCACTTCCCGGAAGGAATGTTGCTCGTAGTCCAGGTGCGGAGCCATCAATCCATACCCGCGCACCCCAACCGGTGGAAACTTGGTCCAGCCCAGAGCGGTTTCCAGCAACCGCGGGTCTTCGATCCGGGGGAAAATGATCCCTTGCGCGCCGCAATCGAGCGACCTTGCCACAAGCGAATACTGCAGGTCCGCCACACGGACGATCGGGCAGAGCCCGGCCAGATTCGAGACCCGGCAAATGTCGTTCACCGTCTCCAGATCGAAGTTGCCATGCTCGGTATCGATGAAGGCCCAGTGGAATCCAGCCGCCGCGAATAGCTTCGGCAAGTCCTGGGACCGCAGTTGTCCAAAATTGAAACCGAGTTGCAACTGGCCGGCCTTCAGGGCCTGCCGGACCGTATTGGTGCGCATATGAATAGACGATATCAGGAACGTCTTCGGGCAACCGCTAATATGGGAACAGATGAGTCCAGGACAACAGGCGCAGCCCAAGCTGCCGATCGCCGGCGTGGCGAACTTGATCGCGGTAGGCAGTGGCAAGGGCGGAGTAGGGAAGACCACGGTTTCGGTAAATTTGGCGATCGCCCTCCAACAGTTGGGCTACAACGTCGGCCTTTTGGACGCCGATGTCTACGGCCCCAACGTCCCCCTCATGATGGGCACCAACCGCACGCCCGCTGCCATCGGCGAGCGCATCCAGCCCCTGGAACAGTACGGCGTGAAGCTGATGTCCATGGGCTTCCTCAATCCCGGTGACAAGCCCCTCGTTTGGCGCGGTCCGATGCTGCATTCCGTCATCCAGCAGTTTCTCCGCGGCGTCGATTGGGGTTTCCTCGACTACCTCATCATCGATCTGCCCCCGGGCACCGGCGACGTCCAGCTCTCACTCGTCCAGTCCGCCCCCCTCACCGGCGCGGTCGTCGTCACCACACCGTCCGATGTTTCGCTAGAGGACGCCCGCAAGGCCGTCCACATGTTCCAGCAGGTCCGCGTGCCCATCCTGGGAATCGTGGAGAACATGAGCTGGCTCCAGTGCCCCCACTGCGACGAGCGTATCGACGTATTCAGCACCGGCGGCGGACGGCGTACGGCCGAAACCATGCAGATCCCGTTCCTGGGCGCCTTGCCGCTCGACCCCCACGTCCGCGTGGGCGGCGACACCGGCCACCCCATCGCCACCAATGGCGTCGCCGATTCGCGCGCCAAGGGCTTCTACGATCTCGCCAAACTTGTCGTCGAAAAGGCCGCCGAGGCCGCAGCCGACAAGGGCCCGTCCATGACCATCTCCGACTAGGGCTCCCAGGTACTGTGTCCAGATCGCCCCGACCAAGACCGGATCCCTGGCACCTCCACAGCCAGTCCGTGCGGCTGCGGTCAGTGCTGGATTTCGGGGCCTGTCCGCAGCCAAAGACACTGGCGGTATTGAGAATACGGTTGCAATCGACAAACTCAACCCGCCGTCGTCCTCAACGCCGAATCTCGACAATTGCCTCGCCCGCGTCCAACAACTCACGGTCCTTGGTAATCACAATGGCACCCCATTTCCGGGCTGCATCGAAAATGCTCGCATCGGGACTGTCCCGCAGGTCCAAATCTTCAACGTGGTAGGCATCCACCTCAAGGTTGCGAGACATCCATCGTGCCAAGGCTGGCGACAATTGCGCGTCAATCCAAACAGTCATGCGGAGATAAGCACCGGGTGGTCAACCTCCCTTGCGGCATAGGACATGCAGGCTTCCAAATCCGCATATTCCAAATACGGAAGCTCTTCGAGAATCTCGGTTGCCGTCAAGCCGGCCCCAAAAAGGTCCAGGACGTCGGAAACCCGGACCCGCATCCCCCGGACACACGGACGCCCACGGCACTGTGCCGGATTGCTCGTGATTCGTGTAGCCAATTCCATAACTATGATTCTAGCCCCTACTCGTAAAACTGTTTCCGGTGCTGTTCGGCATACATCTTCATGCGCGACGCCACCTCGGGAACCTTCTCCACCACATTGATCGTCTCGAACGGGTCTCTCTCCATATCAAATAGCGAAAGGTCGATCTTGGCCTGCCGGAACTTCCCCGGCTTGCCGTTGTTCCCCACGTCCACCAGCGTCCGGTACGTGTGCGGCACATGCAGTTTCCAATGGCCGTCGCCCGAGATCACGCCCTCGAACTTGTCCGCCGTGCTGAACGCATAGAAATCGTGCGGATTTGCCGCACCCGGCTTGTCCACAATCAAATCCCACACATCAAGTCCATCGATGGGGTTCTTCGGCAGCGGCGCGCTTGCCAGCCGGGCGAAAGTTGGCAGCAGGTCGATGGTGCAGAGCGCCTTGGTGGACGCCGAGCCAGCGGCAATTTGCCCCGGATACCGCATGATGCACGCACTCCGGGTGCCGCCGTCGAAACCGGTCCCCTTCGCCTCGCGGAATGGAGTCGCGCCCGCGTGGTTCCCGTATGACGTCCACGGTCCGTTGTCCGACGTCAGCACAACCAGCGTATTTTCGTCCAGCCCGTCGTCGCGCAGTGCCTTGAGGATTTCCCCGATGGACCAGTCCAGCTCCATCATCACGTCGCCGTAGACACCCGCCCCCGACTTGTCCTTGAACTTTTCACTGCGGAAAAGGGGCACGTGCGGCATCGAATGCGGCACGTAGAGCAGGAAAGGATTGGCCTTGTTGCGGTGGATGAAGTCGACGGCGTGCTCTGTGTACCAAGTGGTGAGCATCGGCTGCAGGTCGGGCGTCATGCGTTCCACTTTGACCTTGCCGTTCTCCCAGAACCGCAGCGGCACCGTATAATTCTGTGCCGCCTCGGGGTGGAATTCCCACATGTCGTTGGAGTACATAAGGCCGCAGGATTCATCGAAGCCGCGGGCCGGGGGCCGCGTTTCCGGCTGGTCGCCGATGTGCCATTTGCCGAAAACGGCGGTCTTGTAGCCCTTTGCGTGGAGGACCTCGCCCATGGTGGCGAAGCTGGGCTCCAGCCCCCGCGCTCCCGGACCATGCGCCCCGAAAACCTTCGTCCTGCCCGGATAGCAGCCGCTCAGCAGGGCCGACCGCGAGGCGGAACAGATTGCCTGCGGGACGTAGAAGTTGTTGAACCGGCAACCTTCAGCCGCGAGCCTCTCGACATTGGGGGTCGAATACGGGGGATGTCCGAAGGGCTTGAAATCCGCCCAGCCGGAATCGTCGAGGAGTATGACGACGAAGTTCGGAGGACGGCTTTCGGCTGCAGAAAGCGCGCTGGACAAGGCGGAGGTGGCGAGGGTGCTGGAGCTGGCGAAAAATTCCCGACGGTTCATGCTGTTCCAGTTTACGGGATGCGCCCCGGTTCCGCAGCCGGAGCCCGAACACCGGGGCTGCCGCCCGAATTCGTGATTGTCACGACCTTCGCAGTCGACTGCGTTCCGACTTTGGTGACCGGTAAAACCACCGACGAAGCCGACAGCGTCACTTTCGCGGGAGCAACAGCGGTGCCGGTCAATCCGATTGTTTGGGGGAAGCCTGGGGCATCCCTGAGAAAGTGACCCCAGCGCTCTTGGCACCGGGTGTAGTCGAATGGAAGCTCAAGTTGATGGTGCAGAACGAACCGGCCACCAGACGAGATGCTAACCGCGACCGTTCCGCTATCTCTTGGTCTTGTAAGGCACTGGCGGTTTCGACGGCGCATCCCGCCGTGGCGTCACCGCCGGTGCCCCTGCCGGTCGGTTGCTGCCCTTTTCCTTGCCAGCCGGAACATCATCCCAATTCGCAACCGTCAGTTCCCGCTTGCCGGCACCGTGCAATGGGCATACACCCACCGGATCGGTCCCGGATATAAAGACTTCCGACACTTTTTGTGGACAGCTGGGTGAAGCGGGCATCCCCGACTCCGGGTCGATCTCCACCGTCACCACCCCGTCTGCCATCGGAAATTCCTTCGCATCCGCATACTTGCGGATTAGCAAGGCACGCTTCATGAACTCGGTCCAGATTGGAAGTGCCGAATGGGCACCTTCCAGATTCAGCTCCCGGTTGTCGTCGAATCCAACCCAGACAATGCAGAGCAGTTCCGATGTGAAGCCGGCAAACCAACCATCGTGCGACGTGCCTGTCTTACCCCCGGCCGGTACTGTAAACCCGCGGCCGCGCACACCACCCGCCGTACCTGTGCGCATCACTTCTTCCAGCATGCTCACCATCAGGTATGTCACCTTCGGATCCAGCACCGGTTTCAGCAAAGGCTTCTTGTCCAGAATCACTTTGCCATCCGATTCCTTCACCAAAGAGACCAGTGACGGTTCCGCATGCACTCCCTTGTTGGCGAAAATCGTGTAGGCCCCGGCCATTTCCAGCGGAGTCGCGACATACGATCCGATTGCCATTGCGGGCGTGGCCTTGACGTCCTCGCTGATTCCGGCTTTGTGGGCCAGCGCGACCACGGCCTTGTAACCCACTTTTTCGGCCACCTTGATCGTGGCAATGTTCATCGACCTTGCCAAGGCCCTCCGGAGTGTCACAGGCCCATAGAACTCATGCTCGAAGTTGTTTGGAGTGTACTCGTCGTCGCCGAAAAGGAATGTCGTCGGCTCGTCCACCACAATCGAGGCCGGTGTCATTGTTGTCGTCCCGCCTGCTACCGCCGTATTGAGCGCGGCGGCATACACAAACGGCTTGAAGATCGAACCCGGTTGTCGCTCCGACAGGATCCGGTTGAGTTGGCTCACCCCATAATTGCGCCCGCCGATGAGTGCCTTGACCTCTCCCGTGTGCGGGTCGAGCGCGATCAGTGCGCACTGCGGCTCCACAAACGGGACGTTCTTGAAGCGCTTTTGTTTCCGGACGAGGTCGTCCACCTGCTTCATCCCGACTGCTACAGCTTCATTGGCGGCCCGCTGCAGCCCCATGTCCAAGGTCGTGTAGATTTTGTCCGACTGTGCTTGGAAGTCGCGGCCGGGTAGGGCCTTCTCCAAATCCATGTTCAGAAGGTCGACAAAGTACGGGGCGTCGCTGGAATCGGCCGGCCCGCTTACCAGCTTCAACGGCGTCCCGATCGCCAGCGCATACTGGCGGTCGTCCACATACCCGTTCCCCCGCATCAGGTTGAGGATGGAGTTGCGCCGGTCCTCCACCCGCTTGGGGTGGCGGTAGGGATTGTAAAAGCTCGAACCGCGCGCAATTCCCGCCAATGCCGCAGCCTCCGGCAACGACAACAGCTTGATATCCTTGCCGAAATACACTTGCGCAGCCTCGCCGAACCCGCGGATCGTGAAGCTGCCCTTGTAGCCCAGGTCAATCTGGTTGCAGTACAGCTCGAAGATCTGCTCCTTGGTCAGTTTTTGTTCCAGCTGGATCGTGATCATGATCTCGGCCAGCTTGCGCTGCCATTTCCGGTCAAACGTCAGGAACATGTTGCGAGCCAGTTGCATCGTCAGGGTGGACGCACCCTGCTCATTCCTGCCGCGCCGAATATCAACCCACGCCGACCGCACGATGCCGATTGGGTCGAACCCGGA
>CAITMP010000724.1 GCA_903893525.1 uncultured Acidobacteriia bacterium
AGGCCCGGACGCCCGCGTTGATAAACGGAATGTGGTCGTCGGCGATATTGCCGCCGTCGCGGGGGAAAAACTTGGAGTACCCAAGCGCGTCGGCGGTATCCCAAACGAACTTGCGGAGGGACGCAGCTGGGTTGGTTTCCCAAACGATGCTGAAGTTACGGTCGCCGATCATATCGACGTTGATGAGCGCCTTGAGCCTCCGGTTTGTGCCGTCGGCAGTCCACGCAGCAGCCAAGTGCTTGCTGCCGTAGATGCTGTCGGCGTCTGTCCAGTCCTTGACAGCCTCCTCACCGTCAAAGAAAACCAGGTAGAGGTCGTCCACCCGTGGATGGCCCTGCACCGTGGCTGCGAGTTCCAGCAGGAAACCGGTGGACGAACCGCCATCATTCGCCCCGACGAACTTGTCGAGCCGCTTCGTGTCAAAGTGGCCGGTAATCGCGATGGCCTTGCCGGACTTGCCGGGGAACTTCGCGATAACATTTTCCATCTGAATGGGGCCGACAGGGGTCTGGGCCGTGAACTTGTCGGTGCTCACTTCAGCGCCGCGCGCCGTCAACTGCTGCTTGATCCAAGCCCGGAGCTTCGCGTTTTCAGGGGAACCCGACGGTCTGGGGCCGAAAGCAACCGCTTTGGCGGTGAAGCCCATGGCCGCTTCCCCGCTGAACTCGTGGCCCTTGGCCTGGGCGGAAAGCTGGCCGACACAGGCCAGACCGCACAAGATCGCGGCAATTGAATTGGGCTGCAAAGGTGGTCGCATCTCCAATAGGATAACGCGGGGAGGGTGGGTAATTGTTAACTGTCAATGAAACAACAACTTGGATGTTCAATCCTGAGGCGGATGGTGTACCATAAGTCGCAGAAGGTTATGGCGATAGCACAGTCCGCAATCGGACCCGCTTTAAGAAATGAAAGAACCCGGCAACAATTGTCGTTGGACGACGTTGCGCAGGGTACACGGATATCGCAGCGCTTTCTCAAAGCTATTGAATCCGGTGACATGGCGAGTCTGCCGGGCATTGTCTTCGCACGCAATTTTGTGCGCCAATACGCGGTCTTTCTGAAGCTGGACCCGGAACCGCTGCTGACTGGAATGCCGAGGTTCGACATTGATTCGGCACCTTTGCCGAATCCCCCGGCCAAGGTGGCTGAATCGCGTTGGACAAATTGGATGACGCCGGCAATGTCGGCAGCTGTATGGTGCGTTCTGGCAGCAGCTGCTGCCGCAGGGGGTTGGTGGTATTTCGAACTCCCCCGAACGCCAGCCACACGCGCAGCGGCAACTCCGGCCGCGAAACAGCCCGCCACGCCGCCCGTGGATGCGCAGGCGACGGCACCAGTGGCAGACCTTGCTCAGATTCCAGTACCGCCACCCGGCCAAACCGCAGACCGGCCCCAAGATCCGGCCAACGTGCAACCGGCTGCCGACAGTGCCAGCCAACAGACTCCGGGACCGGTGGTCCAAAATGCCCACGACAGCGCCAAGGCCGTCCAAGTGGTCTTGACAGCACGGGAATCATCCTGGGTTCAGGTGACGGCCGACGGACGGACCGCATTTGTCGGTATGTTGAAACCGAACGACTCGAGGTCGATTGCGGCGGATTCGCTTGTGAAAGTCATCGCCGGGAATGCGGGTGGTTTGCAGATTTCCCTCAACGGCAAGGCGTTGGATCCGATTGGCCAAGTTGGCCAGGTGCGAACGGTCAGACTGACGGCGGAAGGTCCTGAGTTCGTGCAGAGAATTCGTCCTGAACAGGGTCCGCTTTAGCCCTTTCGATACTTGAAATTTGGGATGCCCGCTCGGCGCGCCTCCGCGCAAGTTCCTCACGCCGTTTGGCAATCATGGCCCGGCGGCTCCTGCTCTCTGCGTCCAGTAATTCCGCGCGGCGACGCTGCTTGACACCTACATCCACCTTCCGCCAGAACTTCAGGAAGTAGGCGACGGCAGACCAGAGCGAGAAAACTACGACGACGAACAGGGACAGCGTCGCCCACTTCAAGACCCAAGGGTGGTGGATGCCGATCATCAGCAGGGAAATGGCCACAACCTGGATTAAAGTCTTGGTCTTGCCCAACTCGCTGGCCGCGATTGTGTATCCTTCGGCGGCGGCAATGCTCCGGAGCCCGGAAACCGCGAATTCACGGCCTATTAGCAAAACAACCAGCCAACTCGGCACCATACGCATTTGAACGAGGGCGATCAATGCGGCGGAAATCAAGAGTTTATCCGCGATGGGATCGAGCAAGGTGCCGATGGTGGTGACCTGCTTCCAACGGCGCGCCAAGTACCCGTCGAGCAGATCCGTAGCGGCAGCGACCCAGAAAATCCCCAATGCGACCATGTCGTTCGTGACGACAGTGCCGTTCCAATGGACCGAAATGCTCTCCTGCACCAACACCGCCACCAGCAGCGGAACAAAGAAAATACGGGCGATAGTGAGGTAGTTGGGGATGTTCAATGTGGCCCCCGGATTGTGGAAATCTTGTGAAATTGGGGGGTGATTGGATTCGTCCGAATTTCGCTGTTGCAATTCCCCCGGAGACGTGATAAGCCCTTGATTCGCACCGTGTTAGGGCCGTTGCCACGTTTCGGTTCAAAGTCGGGAAAGTTGCGTGTCGACAATGGGTTGCAAACCTCGGAGTTCACTTCTGCACAGAGTTTTCCACAGGATCGGTGGATTTCCCCACTACGTAGCGCCGGAGTCGCAGGCGGAGCGAGGCTGGAGCGTCAGCGTCTATGACGCAGAGGTTTCCGCTGTAGTCCTCGGCGCGCACTTTGCCAAACTCGTGCAACATGGCGATGGCACCGCCGTCTTTCATAGGGATCCTGAAACGCACCGATTCCACCTCGTCGAACGCCATTGAGCGGTCGATCATGGCCAGCAGATCGTCCAAACCGGCACCCGTCAGGCCACTGGCCAGGACAGACGGAACCGAGAGCCGTTGGCCTGTGGGTTCCAGCAAACGAGCCCCGAGGATATCAGCGTCCAGTTCCAGCATACCCCCGTCACCCTTTAAGCGGTCCGACTTGTTCAGAACGAGAAGTTGAGGCGTGTCGGCGGCACCGATTTCCCTGAGGATTCGAAAGACCTCGGCGACATGCGCCGCCGCTTGGTCGGAAGAGGCGTCCACGACGTGCACGATAAGACTGGCTTCCGCAACCTCCTCAAGGGTCGCCTTGAACGCTTCTATCAGAGTGGTCGGCAGGTTGCGGATGAAACCCACCGTGTCGCTCAGCAGGACGCGGCGTCGCGAGGGCAGCGTGATCGAACGCACTGTCGGGTCGAGAGTGGCGAACATCCGTGCGTCGGCAAGGACGCCGGAAGTGGTCAGCCGGTTGAACAGGGTCGACTTCCCCGCATTGGTGTAGCCTGCAAGTGAAATCGTGGGGATGGGCAGTGCGTCGCGTTTTTCGCGGTGCAATGCCCGACCGCGCCGGACGCGCTCGAGATCGACCTCAATTTTCTTGATGCGGACGTCAATGCGCCGCCGGTCGGTTTCCAGCTTGGTTTCTCCGGGTCCACGGGTGCCAATTCCGCCGCCGAGACGGGACATGCTGATTCCCTGCCCGGACAGGCGCGGCAGGAGGTATTTCAGCTGCGCCAGCTCGACCTGCAGACGGCCTTCGGCAGTCCGCGCGCGTCTGGCGAAGATGTCGAGAATGATCTGGGTACGGTCGATCACCTTGACGCCGATGCCCGCCTCCAAATTGCGCTGCTGGGTTGGAGTCAGGTCGTTGTCGAAAATGACGACACCGGCTTGCGACGCCTCTGCAAGTTCCTTGAGCTCGATGACCTTGCCATGGCCGACGAGCGTTGCGGCATCGACGGTCGGACGGGTCTGGAAACTTTCGGCGACGGCTTCCACCCCCGCGCTTGCGGCGAGCTCCCTGAGTTCGGCAAAGGACTCCGACGCCGCGACGGACAGGGTTCCCTTGCGGCGTTCGAATCCGGCCAATATTGCCTTTTCCGGTGTTTGTGCGAGATCTATCGTGTTCGTGATCCTGACAGTAGGGACAGGCGACTAGTCATGATGCCCCCCGGAACCAAGCGGAGGCAAAGGCAGACCCGGAACCGAATGGCCTCCCGGGCCGACCGGAGCAGCGGGTGCCGGGGCTACCGAAGGTACACTTGGCGCAAGCGCTTGGGGCGGCGGCACGTGGCTGACCGGACGCGTAGTGACAACGGTCGAAATGGCGTGCTTGAAAATCAACTGTTCCTGATTATTGGTTTCCAGAACCAATGAGTACTTGTCAAAACTCTTGATCCGCCCTGAAAGCTTGACGCCGCTCAGGAGGTAGATAGTGACGAGCCCCTTCTCTTTACGCGCATTGTTGAGGAAACTGTCTTGTATGTTCTGCGCTGGCTTGTCCATGATGAATCCAACCCCATGAAGAACCCGAATCCCGGGCTGCGAGGTCACAGACTGAATTGTAACCCACTGGACACAGTCCCCCCAACCGACGGTGGGCTGAAGTGGCGATCAACACCATCCGTATAATGGTGGAAACCATGACCACCTTTGCGCGATTCGAACACGAGGGCCAAGCCCGTTACGGAATAGTGGGGGACGGCAGCATCAGCGAAATCGAAGGCGGCCTGTTCGGATCGCACGAGCGCACCGGCCGGGTGCTTGGGCTGGCCGAGGTGAAGTTGCTGGTACCCTGCGAACCCAGCAAGGTTCTGGCGGTCGGGCTGAACTACAAGAGCCATTTGGGAACCCGTCCGGCACCTTCGAATCCGGAAATTTTCTACAAGCCGGTGACCTGCCTGCAGAATCCGGGCGACCCGATCGTAGTGCCTCCGGACGCCGTCGATTGCCACTTCGAGGGCGAGTTGGTGGTCGTGATCGGCAAGACGATTCGGAACGCCTCATTGGAGGAGGCGGCCGCAGCGGTTTTTGGGGCGACCTGCGGAAACGACGTGAGCGACCGCAACTGGCAGCGTGGGGCCAACGCAGACCGGCAGTGGTGGCGCGCGAAGGGTTGCGATACCTTCGGGCCTCTTGGCCCATGGATCGTGACAGGCCTCAACTACGGGGACCTAGCGCTGGAAACACGCGTCGACGGGGAGTTGCTCCAAGAACAGCGCACCAGCGACTTGATCTTCAACGTGCCGGAAACCATCGCATTTCTGAGCCGGTACATCACACTGACGCCCGGTGACGTGGTCTACACCGGAACTCCCGGCAACACGCGGCGGATGTTGCCTGGCGAAACGGTGTCGATAACTCTTGAGGGCATTGGCGTGCTGAGCAATCCGGTGGTGGCAGGAGTGTCCTCCATAGGCTGATAAAATCGGGCTTATGGCTGATATTGTTCGTCGCAGTTCCGTAGCTGTGCAAGTGGGTAGCGTGAAGGTGGGGGGCGGCAATCCGATCGTCGTCCAATCGATGACCAACACGGACACGGCGGACGTGACTGGAACGGTCAACCAAGTGATGGCTTTGGCCCGGGCCGGGTCCGAGTTGGTGCGTGTCACGGTGAATACCGAGGCTGCCGCGGTCGCTGTCCCGAAGATTGTGGACACGCTGCGGATGCTCGGGGAGAACGTGCCGATCGTCGGGGACTTCCATTACAACGGCCACCTGCTGCTGAAAAAGTACCCTGCTTGCGCACGCGCCTTGGCGAAGTACCGAATCAATCCGGGCAATGTCAACATCGGCAAGAAGCACGACGACAACTTCCGGACGATGATCGAGGCTGCGATCGAGTACGGCAAGCCCGTGCGGATCGGCGTCAACTGGGGCTCGCTGGACGGCGCTCTTTTGACGCGGATGATGGACGAGAACAACCTGCTGCCGGAGCCCAAGGACGCGCGCACGGTCACATTGGAGGCCATTGTGCAGAGTGCAGTCCTCTCCGCGGAAGCAGCCGAGCAATACGGTTTGGCCCGGGAGCGGATCATCCTCAGCGCCAAGGTGAGCGGGGTGCAGGATTTGATCGACGTCTACCGGGCGCTGGCCAAGCGCAGCAACCACGCGCTGCACCTAGGCTTGACCGAAGCGGGCTTGGGGGCCAAAGGGATCGTGGCCACCACCGCTGGCTTGGCGGTTCTGCTGCAGGAGGGCATTGGCGACACGATCCGGGCCTCATTGACGCCGTTGCCGAACGGAGACCGTACCGAGGAAGTGATCGTGAGCCAGCAGATCCTGCAATCGCTGGGAATCCGCAGCTTCACGCCGCAGGTTACTGCCTGCCCCGGATGCGGCCGGACCACCAGCACGTTCTTCCAGGACATGGCCGACCAGATCCAGAACTATCTGCGCGACCAAATGCCCGTCTGGAAGACGCGGTACGACAATGTGGAAACCATGAAAGTGGCGGTGATGGGCTGCATCGTGAACGGGCCTGGCGAATCCAAGCACGCGAACTTGGGGATTTCATTGCCTGGCACGTTTGAGGAGCCTGTCGCCCCCGTCTACATCGACGGCAAGCTTTCAAAGACTCTGCGCGGCGACTCCATCGTGGCGGAGTTCATGGACATCCTGAACCACTATGTGGAAACCCACTACTCGCCAGCTGCGGAATTGGCGTCGGTGTAAGGAAATCCCGTGCCCCGCCTCTTCACGCTGTCCCAAGCCGGGTTGATGCTGCCGTTCGTCGCACGGGTCCTCCGCCATGCAATCGGCGCGCAGGAAGAGCATGACGAGGCCACACGGCTTCTCCATGGATTGGGGCAGCGCATTCTGCTGATGGGCGGGATATCGGTCAACACCACCCAAGTGGAGAACTGGAAAATACAGCTGTCATCCAGCGGGGAACGCCTGCAGTCGTCTTTGGGGAAACTGGAGGACGCCGGTGTGCTGGTCAAAGATCTGAAAACCGGCCTCGTGGACTTTCCCACGATGTTCCGAGGCGAAGAGGTGTATCTCTGCTGGCGGCTGGGCGAAGGCAAGATCGACTACTGGCACGGGGTCCACGAAGGTTTCGCGGGACGGCGCGAGATCAACAAGGACTTCATCGACAACCACCACGGCGGCGAGTTGGCCTGAACCGGCGTTTAAACTGAAATCATGTTGGTTATCGGGTCTCGCGGTTCCCAGTTGGCGCTGTGGCAAGCGAACTACACTCAAGAAAAGCTGGCGGCCAGAGGTATCGAGGCCCGGATCGAAATCATCCACACCAAGGGTGACCGGATTCTGGACTCGCCCCTCTCCAAGGTCGGCGGCAAGGGAATTTTCACGCGCGAGATCGAGGACGCCTTGCTGGATGGGCGCATCGATTTGGCGGTGCACAGTCTGAAGGATCTTCCCACCGAATTGCCCAAGGGATTGACGGTGTCCGCCGTACCTCAGCGCGCCGACCCACTGGACGCAATTGTGGGCGGCAAATTGCGCGACCTGAAATTCGGAGCCACGGTCGGCACCAGTTCGTTGCGCCGGATTGCCCAGTTGCAGCGGCTGAGGCCGGACCTCGTGATCAAGGATATCCGGGGCAACGTGGACACTCGCATTAAGAAAGTGGAAAGCGGTGACTACGACGCAATCGTCCTGGCCGCGGCGGGTCTGCGCAGGCTTGGGTGGCAGGACATCATCAGCGAGACGTTCCGGGCCGACAAAATGCTTCCGGCAGCGGCACAGGGCGCGCTCGGCATCGAAACCTTGGAGAGTGGCGCAGGCCGCGAGGCCGTGATGCCCTTGGACGACCCGTGGTCGAGGTTCTGCGTGACTGCCGAGCGCACCATGTTGGAGGAACTGGGTGGCGGGTGCCAAGTCCCGATAGGCGCGTACTCGACCATGGAGGGTACCGACCTGTTCCTCACCGGCGGCGTGTTCGCGCCCGATGGCAGCGAAATGATCCGGTTCACCGCGGCGGGCGACTGCACCAAGCCGCAGGAATTGGGGCGTAGTGTGGCCAAAGTGCTGTTCCAGCGGGGTGCCGGGCGATTGCTGGGTGTGTCGCAGACAAGCCATGAGTGACGTCGGCGACAAAAAAGTATACCTTGTCGGAGCCGGGCCGGGCGATCCGGAACTGATTACACTGAAAGCGCGCCGCGTGCTGGAAACTGCGGACTGCGTCATCTACGACCACTTGGCCAGTTCGGACCTGCTCGACCTTGCTCCGGCGGGTGCCGAACGCATTTATGCCGGGAAGAAAAAGGCCGACCATTCCCTCACCCAGGACCAAATCTGCGCCCTTCTGGTGGAGCGCGGAAGCCGCCGCATCAACGTCGTGCGGCTGAAGGGTGGCGACCCTTATGTTTTCGGCCGCGGGGGCGAGGAGGCCGAGGCGCTCGCCGATGCCGGGATTCCGTTTGAGGTGGTGCCCGGGGTAACGTCGGCGCTCGGCATCGCGGCCTATACCGGCGTTCCACTCACCCATCGGGACCACACGTCGGCGGTCACCTTCGTCACCGGACACGACATCGCGAAAATTGACTGGAACCGGGTGGGCCTGTCGGATACCTTGGTGGTCTTCATGGGGCTGTCGCACATGGAGGAAATCGCGTCGCGGATCATTGCGGGCGGACGTCCCGGAACAACCCCGGCGATGGTGGTCCGATGGGGAACCCGCCCCGACCAGGATGTGATCACCGGGACTTTGGAGACTCTTCCGGGGCTGGTGAAGGCGCACGGCATGCGGCCGCCCGCGTCCATCATTGTGGGGGATGTGGTTCTGCTGCGGCAAAAGCTGGACTGGTTCGGGAAACTGCCCATGACGGGCCAGACCGTAGTTGTGACGAGGCCAAGGGAGCAGGCAGCAGCTCTTTCGGTGCCGCTTCGCCGCTTGGGTGCCAATGTTGTGGAGATTCCGACCATCGAAATCCGCCCCGCTCAAGACTTCGGGAACCTCGATCACGCAATCGAGGAGCTCGAGGCCTACGACCTGGCGATCTTCACCAGCGCCAATGGAGTACGGTATTTCCTGGAAAGACTGGACGCCAGTTCGAAGGATTTGCGGGCACTACGGGGGAGGATCTGCGCGATCGGCCCGGCCACGCAGGAGGCGTTGGAGCGATTCCATCTGAAGGTGGACGTGGTGGCCCGGGAATATGTGGCGGAGGGACTGTTGAAGGCTCTGGCGAGCGAGAACCTGGCGGGCAAGCGCGTCCTGATTGCCAGGGCGGCGGTGGCTCGGGACGTCCTGCCAATCGAACTGCGTGCGAGGGGTGCCTTGGTCGATGTCGTCGAGGCCTACCGGACCGTACCACCGGAGAATTTGGCCACACGAACCCAAGCCATCGCACAGGGGAAGAACAGGTGGATCACGTTTACCAGTTCGTCGACAGTCCAAAACTTGGTGGACGCTATGGGAGCCAACGAGTTCAGGGGTTGTCGTGTAGCGAGCATTGGGCCCGTGACCAGCGCCACACTGAGGAATCACGGGATCGCGGTAACGGTTGAGGCTGCGGAATACACCGCAGCAGGGCTGGTGGATGCCATACTGGCCTACACCGTGGCCGCAGCAAAAGCGCAGCCGGTATAATCAGGTCGTGAGACTCCTACGAACCGGCCTTGCAGCCCTGCTGCCCCTGATGGGGCTCCTTCTGTCCGGCTGTGCCAAGAATATTGACACCATGGACGCGGTAAAGCAGGGTGTTATCAAGGGCATCCCGAAGGACATCAACATGGGTGCCATGGACGTCAACGTCGTATCGGTTTCGTTCCGGGGTGCGGAAGCCGACGCCGTGGTGTCGTTTGCGGCCAAGGGCGGTCCGCCCATGATGACCATGAACTACACCCTCGAGCGCAGCGGCGACGAGTGGAAGATCAAGAAGCGGGCTGCCGGCGACTTGCAGAAGCATGCGGGTCCTGTACCAGTTCCGGGGGCGGAAGCTCCGGCTCAGGCGTCGCCGGCACCCGGCGGCATGGACCTGCCTCCCGGCCATCCCGGTATGGACGCGCCTTCGACCCCTGCCGGACCTGTAAAAGGCGGTGCACTGCCTCCCGGTCATCCCACAACCGGCGCGGCCAAATAGCCCGGTCCAATGACGGTTGGCGTACTCGGCGGAGGACCAGCTGGAGCGTTTGCGGCGGAGCGGTTGGCGTCCGCAGGGGTGAAGACCCTTCTTATAGACGAAAAATTGGCGTGGGAGAAGCCCTGCGGGGGCGGACTGACGTGGAAAGCTTACACGCAATATCCGTTTCTGGCGGAGTCGTCCACGCCAAGGAAAACCATTTCCTCGACAGTTTTGGCGGCACCGGGGTTGAAGCCAGCCGAATTCCGGTTGGACCGGCCCATCCTGATCTATTCGAGGCGTGAACTGAACGGCATGCTGCTGGATCGGGCAGCCGATTCCGGCGCGCAGATCCAGCAAACCCGCGTCCTGGGGATGGATCGTGACGGAACGGGCTGGCGGATCCGGACAAAGTCGGGGGAAATTGCAGTCGATTACTGCGTGGTCGCCACCGGTGCGCGCAACCCGCTGCGTGACTATGGCACTTCGCTGACACCATCGGACACGATGAGTGCGCTTGGATACCATGTTCCGGGCGAAAGGGATCGGATCGACTTGGCGTTCCTGGAAGGTCTGGAAGGCTACATCTGGGTTTTTCCCCGCTGCGGGCACATGTCGGTAGGTATCTGCGGCAAGGGGGAGTCGGCCGGGTCGCTGCGGGACCGTCTCCATAACTATATGGAGACACAGGGCCTTTCGCGCGAGGGTGCCGCATTTTACAGCCATGTGCTGCCGTCGTTGGACCTTGCTTCCTGGAAGAGCAATCGCTTTTCGGGTGACGGTTGGCTGGCGGTTGGCGACGCGGCCGGTTTGGTGGATCCGATCACGGGCGAGGGGTTGTACTATGCGGTGCGTTCGGCCGATTTGGCGGTCCAGGCGATTCTGGGAGGAACCGGATCGGCAGGCCACCAATATTCGGGGAGCCTCGCCAGGGAAATTGTGCCGGAAATGGAATTCGCGTCCCGGATTGCCAGACGGGTATTCCGTGGTGCGTTTCTGGGCCGGTCAGTGCCGCAGTGGATGATATTAGCCACGCGCCGGAGCCCTACCTTCCGCGTGATTCTGGGAGATCTCTTTGCCGGCACCCAGCCCTACCTCGAATTGAAGCGGCGGCTGACTGACAACGGTTTTCGGATGCTTCTGGAACTTGTACTGCAGTTTGCATCACAGTCCTAGCGGTACTATAGTAGTTGTATCGCCGGAAATTCCCGTGGTATGCGACTGCTTACCGGATGACTCACGAAACTCCCCCAGATTCGACTGGTCGTTACCCGGCGGCAGAAGCCTTCGACTTCGCCCCATACCCTACCTTTGCACTCCGCGCGGATGGCACGATTCTTACTTGGAACCGGGCTGCCTCTGAGACTTTCGGATATTCCCGCGAGGAGGCTGTCGGTCAGTCTGCGGCACAATTGCTGGGTGCGACGGCCATTTCTGAACGTCAAACCGCAAGGGATATTTCGTGCACTCTAACGGATAAACCCGGCGCCAAGTTAAAGGTACTGGCCTCAACCGTTGCACTCTCCGACCCAAGTGATTCATCCAGTGGCATTGCCAGTGTTGTGACGGCCCGCATCGACCCAGGCCACGATTGGGAGGAATTGACCAGGAGCCGCGACGCACTGGCGCAAAGCGAGCTGCGCCTTCACGAAGCGCAGTCCATCGCCGGCATCGGAAGCTGGGAGTTCGACTTGGCGACCGGCGGAATCCACTGGTCGCCGGAAACGTTCAGGCTCTACGGCATCGATCCCTCCGAACCAGAGCCGGCGTATGGCCCGTTGTTGCAAATGATCCACCCGCTCGACCGCGCATTCTTTCAAGAGAAGGTCCGTCGGGCTGTGATGTTTGGGGAACCTTACGATTTCGACAATCGAATCGTCCGTGCGGACGGAAGTGTTTGCTACACACACGCGGTTGGGCGTCCGATGCGGGACGAAAGGGGTAAGATCGTCGGCCTCGCGGGAACGGCAATGGATATTACGGGCCGAAAGAAAGCCGAAGGTGCGCTGCGGGAGAGCGAATCGAGGTTCCGCGCGGCATTTGACAATGCGTCGATCGGCATGGTTCTCACTGGTCTGCCGAGCCGCAAGTTCTTGCAAGTCAATCGGGCATTCCGGGAGATGACGGGCTACTCGGCCGAGGAACTTGCGGAACGCGGTTTCGTCGATGTGACCCACCCGGACGACGTTCCAACCGCATCGGCCTACGTTTCGGCAGTCCTCGCAGGAAAAACGCTGGGCCACAAGATGGAAAAGCGGATCGTCCGCAAGAATGGCCAGATCGTTTGGACCCGTGTCAGCATGGCCCCCATACGCACCGAGGAGGGTGACAGGGCAGAGCAAAACCCACCCCACCTGCTGATCACGCTGGTGGAGGACATCACCAGCCAAAAGCTTGCCGAAGAGCGCGCAGTGGCGGGGGAGGAGCGCTGGGAGCTGGCACTCCAAGGCACCAACGATGGATTGTTTGACTGGGACGCACGCAGCAACAAGATGTTCTTCTCGCCGCGCTGGAAGGAAATGCTGGGGTACCGGGACGACGAGCTGCCGAACAAGGTGGGCGTCTGGGAGTCATTGGTGCTCCCGGAGGATCTACCTGCCGCGCAAGCGGCCGTCCAGAAACATTTGGACGGTATCACGGAACACTATGTGGCGGAATATCGAATCCGCTGCAAGGACGGTTCCGTCAAGTGGATTCTGGCCCGCGGCAAGGCGGTTCGCGACGCGGCTGGAAATCCGCTGCGGATGATCGGGGCGCATTCTGACATTACAGCGCGCAAATCAGCCGAGGAGAGGCTGCGATTCCAAGCCCTGCACGACGAAATGACGGGGTTGGCTAACCGGAGCAGATTTCTGGAGCGTTTGGAGGACGAAGTACGCAATGCCAGGAGCACGGGTACAACGTTCTGCCTCTGCGTGTGCGACATCGACAGATTCAAGTCCGTCAACGACCGCTATGGGCACCAGAGTGGCGACGAGGTGCTGGTTTTCTTCGCCAGCCTTCTCTCAACGCTGTTGGATGTAAACTGTCTTGCCGGCCGCATGGGGGGCGATGAATTCCATATCATCTTCCCAGCCACCCCCCTGAAGACCGCAAGCGCGAAGTTGGAGGAGATTCGTCGCAGGTTGTCCGAACAGTCGTTCCACTCGGGCAAGGGGCCGTTCACCGTTTCCGCCAGCTTCGGCGTTGCACAAATGGGAGCAGCAATGGCCACATCCAGTCTTCTGGAAACGGCGGACCAAGCGCTCTACCGGGCCAAGGAACTCGGCCGGAACTGCGTGCACGAATTTGCGGCGGCAGCGGACGACCTCGGCGCGCCGCTGGGCTGGACACCGTCACAGTGGGAGATCGAGCTGCGGTCGGCACTGTCGAAAAAACAAATCGCGGTCGATTTCCAGCCGGTTTACCGAATTTCGGACCGGCGCCTAGTCTGCTTTGAAGCGCTGGCCCGCTGGAACCACAAGAAACTGGGGGCGATTCCGCCTTCCAGGTTTATTCCCATCGCTGAAAGAAGCGGCTTGATTGCGGCCTTGGGTCTGTTCGTGATGGAGCGGGCGTGCGAGGTCGCGGCGTCCTGGGCCGGCGGAACCCTCGGGCCATGCAACGTGGGAATTGCAGTCAATGTCTCGGCGGTACAACTGTTCCGGGAAGACTTCGTGGCCAGTGTGCGGGGTGTTTTGGAACGGACCAACCTCGCACCTGGTCGACTGAAACTCGAACTCACCGAGTCATCCCTGCTGGCCGATATCGAGGAGACGATCCGCAAAATGTGCGAGCTCCGGACCATGGGCGTGGAACTTCTGATCGACGACTTCGGGACCGGCTACTCTTGCTTGAGTTATTTGGGCCGGTTGCCATTCACGTCGCTGAAGATTGACCGCTCTTTCGTGCACGAGCTCAACCACGGCAGCCATTCGGGCCGGATGGTTTCCACGCTGGTCACCCTCGCCAAGGAATTCGGCATGAACGTGATTGCCGAGGGGATCGAAACGCCGGAGCAGTTCGACGCGGTCATGGCGTGCGGCTGCGACGAGGCCCAAGGATACTGGTTGGGCCATCCAGCGCGCAACCCGGGGGATTATCTCCAACGAGGCGAATTCGGTACGGCCTAGGGCGGCTTGGTAGCCCGCCCTATTTCACGGCGACGGTGATGCCGGGTTGGCTCTTCGTGTCGCCCACCACAACTTCCAGGGACTGGTCTCCCGATGGAGTGCCAGCCGGAACCCGCACATTGACCTGCATCACTCCGGCGATTAGTTGCGGAGCAGCACCGGAATACAACACCTCGGCGGGAACGCCACCTATGTTGACCGCTACGGGAAGGACGGGTTTGGCATAGGTCGGACCGTCGGCGCGCTGTCCGTCGATACCTCCAGGGTTGGTCTGGCCTTCGCCCGTGGCATAAATCACGACGATGGAACCCGGAGCCGCGGGATTCTTCGCGCTGTTCGGCGAGAGGTCCTGGTTGAGAACGGCCCCCTGACCCGAGCCGGTCAGATTGGTCGAGAAGATCGACGGGCCTGCCGGTGCCACTGGAAGCGCGACGGCATCTGAGGTCTGGGTGCCGTTTTTCACAACGACCTGGGTGCCGGCCTTTCCGGCTAGGGAATAGGGGGCAACGACCGAAACCTGGCCGTCCGTGGTGTAGAGCAGCGGGGCTGCAACACCGTCAAACGTAACCTGCGCGCCGTTCAAGGTACTGGCGTACTTGCCGTTGGTGACTTGGGGACCAGCCAGACCGGTGGGCGCGAGGCGGTTTCCATAAAGCACCAACACCTTGCCCGGAGTTACCGCCCCGCCCTGGGCACTGGCGGCATCCACCACGCCCGCCGAGATGAAGATCGGCTTGCTCCCAACCGGCGGGGCGTTTTTCAGGATGTACGACGTCATTGCGGCTTTCAGTGAAACCGCGTCCGACGGGTTGTGTGGCACCACGTTCAGAATCAGGCTGCCCATTTCGTCGAAGGAGTTTTCACCCCATTTCACCCGTTGCGGAGGGTTGAATGGATTCCTCGGGTTGCCGGTTGAGTTGTCGTAAATCAGTTCGCCGTCGATCCGGGTGTTCTTGGGCAACGAAACGATGTCTTTGAACAGGTAGGTGTCCTGCCAGCTAAAATCCCAATCCTTGATCCAGAGGAGAATGCGCACCTCGCCCGTGGGCAGTGTGGCGGTCAGACGGCTTCCCTTCCCTAAATAGTGGGCATGCGCCGAAACGCTGAATGCGTCCACGTCCACGGGCAAAGTGAAGGAACTGCGGACCATGTAGTCGCTCTTGCCCGCCGGGATGTCCAGGTTGGCCTGAATACCGAAAAATGCAGGGGCCTGGACGCTGAAGATATCCGTGGCCGGCTTTGGCGCAAAATAGAGCGCGACGGTGAGAACAGGCTGCTCGCTCTTGCCGCTGGGGTGGAAGTGGCTTTGCAGGATCAGGTCCGCGCCGTTGGGCAGCGTATACGCGAGGCCTGTGGGCAAAAACTCCGGGCTGGCACCGGGAACCCAGCCGCCGAGCCCGCCGGCCAGCGCATTCGTCAAGGCCGTGGTGGGATTGCTGGAACCGAGGGTGAAAACTGATCCGAGGCCGGGAAAACCGGGCTGGCCGTCGGCCCCGTCCAGCTTGCGTCCGTCACCGGTGGTGTCCGAATAGAACAGAACGTGGTGCATCACAGTCGGGGCTGTGGACTTGATTTCGAGCGCGCGGATGTATTTCTCAGACGTCAAGCCGGTGCGCAGGACAAAGTTACGGTAGATATCCGGGCCGTCCGCGGGAACCGTAAACGGCGCGGGCATCTGCAAGACCAGATCGGGAGTGCCGAGCTGCCAGTCGGTCGGAAAGGTCGGGATTGCGGGCTCCTTGGCTGGATCGCCCTGGGGCATGCCTCCGTCGACCCATTTCCGAATCAAATCAATCTGCGATGCAGTGAGCCGACGTTCATCGCGGTACGCCACCCAACCCGGCTCCGCCTTCCATGGCGGCATGTAGCGGGACTTCGTAACGGCGGCGATCGTCGGGGCGTGCTTGGCGACCTCGGCGTAGTTCGTCAGCGTGAACGGCGTTACCTGCCCCGGCCTGTGGCACTTGGTGCAGTTGTTGTAGATGATGGGGGCGATGTGCTCCGTGTAGGTAATCGCCTGGCCGAAGGCCGGGAGGGACACCAGTGGCAGTGCCAGAGCAGCGGACAGGAGGCGCATGGATGCGACGCGGAGCATTTCCATATTGTAGCTAGAACAGCCGCTCCTGCTTTTTCAGGGTTCCCACAGACCCCAGGTTGGCAACGGAGAATGACAGCAAGTACTGGTTTTCGTTGCGGGTGCCGAAACTCAACCGGCGGACTTGGAAGCTCAGCCCGCAGCAATCGGTGTTGTAGGTCGCTTGGGCGACGCCGTAATTCAACCGTGCCAAACGGTAGTCGTACACCATCGAAAAGGCCGCGTTGATCCCCTTCCGATTTGGATCGCCGTACCCGAATGTGGAGCGGAACTGGTTGGCGGGCGGCGAGATCAGCGGACTCGGGCGCACTTGGTCGCTACCGGCCGAGAAGAAGTACCTGTTGATCCGCATGTCGGCGGAGAAGGTGCTGTTGACGAAGCGCTTCAACATCGGGTCGTAGTCGGTCTCCCATGTGAGGCCGAAACCGGGGCGCGGGCTGCCACGCAGGATCGAAACAATCGGAGAGTAACTCCTGGCACCGTCGAGGAAGCTGTAACCAGTGAGATCTATTGCGGATAGTACGACGTTGCGTTGTCCGGGTACGACGGCTCCACCGAAAAGCGGGTCGAAGAAGCGCTTCTGGAAAAGTTCCCAGGTGACAACTTCCTGAACGCTGTCACCCCGCTTTGCATAAATCCGGTTGGTGATGCCGACTTCCATCTCGCTGGTGTTGGACAGCAGATCCACAGGGTCGAACCGCAACGTGTCGGCGAAGCGCGATACCCCGGAAACATGTTTATATTGCAGCCGTGGCTCTATCGTGTGCTTGAGTTTGTCCCCGAGGAACGTTTTGCGGTTGAAAACGCGCTCCATCGTGGGCAGGATGAAGTCAAAGGAAATCTCCGGCGCGCTTCGCGTCAAGGCAGTATTGCGAACAGTGTTGTTTTGGAAGCTCTGGCTGTAGATCGCTTCATGCAGGGTGAAGCTTGGAACAAGGTGGAAACCGCGCCAGTGCAGGGCGGTGGTAACGGTTGGGTCAAGGCTGGTGCGCGCACTGAACTGGCTGGTTTCGTAGAAATTGGAAAGCGGCTGGCCTTCGGGGCGGGGCTGGACACGGTGGTACAGCCCGAGGCTGGAGCCGAATGAGAACCAAACGGGAAGATTGGCGAAAAGCTTCCGGTCCCGGCCCTGGAAGTCGAACTCGGGGAGCTTGCGGATCACGATCGTGTTGCCCGGTGTCGCGTCCTCGAAATTTTCACTGCGGGAAGCCGAAACGGCAAACGCGTAGTAGCTGAAGTTCTTGCTAACCAGACCAGCCGAGTGTGTCTCCGAGAAGATCGCTTCACTGAACGATTCCGTGAACTGCTGGCGGAAGGCCAGCGAACTGATGAAATTTATGCTGCCCCGGGCGACCCATCCGTTTCCGAACTCGGTCCGGCCCTTGCCCGTGATGCTGAAACCCGGAGCCTTCACCAGCGTGGTTCCCTGCTTGATTCCTTTGTCCTGTGCCCCATAGAAGATCAAGTTGAAGTCGCTCTTGGCCGTTGGCTTGCCACGGAAGTCGATGTGGTGGGCGAAACCGCGCGCGCTGAAATCCTGGATGATGTAGGTGGCGTCCAGACTGCGGCTGATCGCCCAATAGTAGCC
>CAITMP010000725.1 GCA_903893525.1 uncultured Acidobacteriia bacterium
GGATCCCCTATTCGCCGAGGGAGCGCTCGGTCATCCGCACCATGGCCTCGTTGAACTTCACCGGGTCCAGCAACTCGGACCCTTCAGCCAACTGGGCCATGCCGAACAAGACCGTTGCGGAATCGTCGACAATCGGATCAATCGCATTGGCCTCATAGCGCCGCCGCATGCCAACTACGATTGGGTGCTTGGGATTCAACTCCATCACCCTCTTGCGCTTCGGCACATCGCCCTTTGCCTGGCTCAACAACTTCTCCATGTAGGGCGACATTTCGTAGTCGTCCACCACCAGACACGCCGGAGATTTCACCAAGCGGTGTGACAGGCGGACTTCCTTGACCTCGTCCGACAAGCGCCCTTGGACAGCCGAAAGCAACGACGAGAAATGTTCCCGCTCCTCCTGCTCCTCGGTCTCCTTGGCGGGATCTTCCTTCTTGCCGTCCACGTCCTTCTTGTCCAGATCGAGCGCACCCTTGGCGGCGGACTTCAGATGCTTGCCATCGAACTCCGGCATGAACTGGAGCATGTACTCGTCCACAGGATCGAGCATGAACAACACTTCGTACCCCCTCTCCCGGATGGCTTCCAGATGCGGAGAGTTTTCAACCGCCGAACGGGAACCGCCGGTCAGATAGAAGATCTCCGTCTGGCCTTCCGGCATGCGGGAAACGTAGTCCTTCAGCGATGTCAGGTCGGACGGGCTGTTGGTCGATTCGAACATCAGCAACGAGCTCAATCTGTCCTTGTGGTCGAAATCGGTGCCGACGCCCTCCTTGATGGCCCGACCGAATTCCCTCCACATCTGCATGTACTTGGTGGATTCGCCGGTTCGCAGGCTTTCGAGGGAATCGAGAACCTTGCGGGTCAGCCACTTTCGGATCTGCGTGATGTGGCGGTCGTGCTGGAGGCGCTGGCGGGAGATGTTCAGCGGAAGGTCGCTGGCATCCACCACGCCCCGGACAAATCGCAGGTACGAGGGCAGAAGGTCCTGGCACTTTTCAATCACCAGTACGCGACGGGCATACAGGCGGATCCCGGTGTCCGGGGAGCTGTAGTAGAGATCCGGAGACGCCTTGGAGGGAACAAACACCAGCGCTTGGTATTCGTGGACGCCCTCGGCCTTGTAGGCATAGTGGATCAGGGCATCGTTCCAGTCGTGGGTCACGTGCTTGTAGAACTCGTTGTATTCCTCTTCGGTGACCTCGCTGCGGGGGCGGGTCCAGATCGGCTTCATCGAGTTGAGGACGCGCCGCTCGGGGGTGCCGCCATCTTCCTTGGCAGGATCGATGAGGACGATGGGGTAGCTGATGAAATCGGAATGCCGCTTGACGATGCTGGTCAGTTGCCAGGATTCGGTGAAATCCTCGATTCCAGCGTCAGAGTCGGCGTCGCGCAGGTAGAGCGTCACTGTGGTGCCGCAGGTGTCGCGCTCGGTCTCTGAGATCGTGTAACTGCCGTCGCCGCGGGATTCCCAACGGGTGGCTGCGGCCTCCCCGGCCTTACGCGTCACCACGACGACGCGGTCGGCTACCATGAACGACGAATAGAAGCCAACACCGAACATGCCGATCAAACTGGCGGCGTCCTCGGCCGATTTTGCCGCCTGGAGCTTTTCACGAGCCTCGCGCGTGCCGGAACGGGCAATAGTGCCCAAGTTCTTCACGGCATCCTCGCGGCTCATGCCAATACCAGTGTCAATGACCGACAGGGTGCGCGGCGACTTGCCCGTTTCCAGGCGGATTTCGTATTCCTGGCCAGCCGGAACCAGCGCCGAGTCCGTCAGGGATTCAAACCTCAGCCGGTCGAGTGCGTCGGATGCGTTCGAGATCAACTCCCGAAGAAAGATTTCCTTCTCGGTGTACAGAGAATGGATGACCAAATCGAGAAGCCGCGCAGTTTCAGCCTCGAATTGGCAAGTCTGTGTTTCTGCAGACATGGCAAACCTCACTTTTGAGAATTAGGATTTTGTAGAATTTCAGTGGCCACCGGCCAGAGATGCGGAGGGCAATGCAACCGGTGCACCACTACTATCAGTTTAGCGGACCGGGTGCTGGAGAACGGGGGGGCTTGGAGGAAATCTTCGGGCCCGTCCCTCTCGAAACGGGCCCGACAGTGGAACACTAAACGATCGCGCAGGTGTTGATCAATTCGCCGATTTCCTCGACGTGGATGCGCACTACATCACCCGGAGCAAGTGCCACTTCCTCCGTGACAATGATCCCGGTACCGGTGCAAAGGACGCTGCCGGCGGGAACCGGATTCGAGCGGACCAAGTACTCGACAATCGTCTCGATCTTCCGGTGCAGCTTACCCGTGGAAGTGGAACCCAGGAACCGCGTCACACCGTCCCGCAGGATTTCGCAGGTCATGTGCAGGTTGTACGGGTCCTTGATCTCATCCGCAGTCACCATCACCGGACCAAGGGAACAGCAAGCGGTGTAGACCTTCGACTGCGGCAGGTACAGGGCGTTTTCACGCTCGATATCCCAAGCCGAGACGTCGTTGGCCAACGTGTATCCGACAATCGCGCCCTTCTTGCCGAGGACAACAGCCAACTCCGGTTCCGGCGCGGTGAACTTCGAGTCGGCGCGGATGCCGATGTTCTGTCCCGGTCCCACGCAAACGCGACATGTGCCCTTGAAGAAAATCTCCGGCCGCGGCTCGCGATACACATAGGCGTACATACCCTCGCGAGTGCCCTTGTCCAGCTCAACCGTTTCACCGTCGCGGAACACGGCGCTGGTCTCATAGGTGCAACCCGAGGCCCAAACTTCCACCGGATGGATCGGGATCAACGGCGTCGCTTCCACCGGGTGGCGGCTGGCGAGCCTGGAGGCCAGCTCGGGCAGTGGCGTGGATTCCACTTCCGACCGGTTGATCAGGTCGATCAGCGTGTGTGCGGGGATCGGCCGGGCCGTCCCCCCTTCGAAAATGGCCGCAATCACGGCCCCGTTTTGACGGACTTGTCCCAATTTCATTTCGTTGAGTCTTTTCTAGTACTTCATGTACACGGTTTTGAAGTCGCTGTAGAAGTCCATCGCCGCCGGACCCTGTTCCTTCGGACCGAAGCTGGAGTCCTTGGTGCCGCCGAATGGAAGCTGGTACTCGACACCTGCGCTGGGCAGGTTGATCGTCAGCAAGCCTGCTTCCGCGCGGTAGACAAAATCCATGGCGCGCGACAGGCTGGAAGTCTGGATCGACGACGACAGGCCATAGGGGATGTCGTTGGCAATCCGCATCGCATCCTCGTAGTCCTTCGCACGCATCACCGCGAGAACAGGACCGAACACTTCTTCGCATGCCAGCGTGTTCGAGGGGATCACCCCGGCGAAAATGGTGGGTTCCACGAAGTAGCCCTTGTCGTAATCGCCACCGGTAAGCCGGTTGCCGCCCAGAATGGGCTCCCCGCATTCCTTGCGGCCGATTTCGATGTAGCGGAGGGTGGTTTCCAGAGCGCCCTTGTCCACGCACGGCCCGATGTCGATGCCCGGCTGCATGCCGTCCCCGACCTTGAGCTTCCGGGTGCGTTCCACCAAGGCCGCCAGGAATTCATCGTAAATTTCATCCTCGACGATGGCCCGGCTGGTGGCGGTGCACTTCTGGCCGGTTGAGAAGAACGCTGCGTTGCAGACATTCTCCACAGCGGACTTGAGGTCCGCGTCGGCGAGAACGATTGTCGGGTTCTTGCCGCCCATTTCGAGTTGGATGCGGATGCGCCGCTTGCTGGCCTCCGCGTGCAGCCAGTGGCCGACATCGTTGGAGCCGGTGAAGGAAATCGCCTTGACGTCCGGCGAGTTGACCATCGCTCCGCCCAGTTCGGCACCGGAACCGGCCACAAAATTGACCACGCCCTTGGGAACACCGGCTTCATGCAGGGCTTCCACAATCCGCCATGCGCACAACGGCGACGACGACGCGGGCTTCACCACGATGGTGTTGCCGCAAATCAGAGCCGGGGCCATCTTCCATGCGGGAATCGCGATCGGGAAGTTCCACGGAGTCACCAAGCCGACGACGCCCACCGGCTTGCGGATGGCAAACACGTGCACACGCTCGCGCTCGGAGGGCACCATTACACCGTCCATGCGCGAACCTTCACCGGCAAAATAGCGGAAGATGTTGATGGCGCGCCGAACCTCGCCCTTGGCTTCCGGAAGGGTCTTTCCTTCCTCGCGCGTCATCTCTGCGCCGAGCTGGTCGAACTTCTTCTCCAGAATATCGGCGGTCTTGTAAAGGATGTTGCCACGCGCCGGGGCCGGCATGTTGGCCCAGCCGGGGAAGGCTGCGGCAGCTGCACTGGTTGCAGCAAGCATGTCGGCTGCGGACGCCTTGGCGAAAAGGCCGACGACCTCATCGGTGTTGGCCGGATTGCGGTTCTCAAACGTTTGCGAACTGGAAACCCATTCGCCGTTGATATAGTTGTCGAATTTCGGTGTGGAACTCATTTGATTAGGTTGGGAGAGCTTTGTGTTGCCGGGCGGGCCGGCTCCGTCACGAAATATGCGTCCTCGCGCTGGAAGTCCGCCACGCGGGCAACCAAGTTGGTCGGAAATAGCGCAAGATCCGTGTTGTATCTTTTCAGTACACTGTTGTACCGGCTCCGGGCCTTGAGGACTTGGTTCTCGGCGGACTCCAGGGAGAGCTGGACCTTGCGGAATCCGTCCGACGATTTGAGTTCCGGGTGTGTCTCAAGCACCACGTAGAGACGGCCAATTGCCGTGCTGATCCTGTTGTGGGAATCGATCCGCTCAACCGGAGATGCCGACTTGCCGAGCGCTTCGGTGGCACGGCCCAGTTCCTCAAAAACTTGAGCTTGGTCGGGCAGCGAAGACTGCAGGCTGCCAACCAAGGCCGGAACCAACTCCGCACGCTTGACCAGAGCCAAGTCGACCCGCTTCCACTCCGATGCGATGGCGGCTTGCTCGGTACCCAGCCGCGCCCGTTCGTGCGCAAACTCCAACCCACCCAGTACGAGGGCGAGGGCAACGGAAAGTCCGAGGGTGAGCAACGTCTTCATCGATTGGTCAAATATCGCCCGGTTACGATTCTATCGCGTCAGTTGTGCCAATGCCGGGGGAGGACGGAAGGGACCGCGCGCCAACTCCAACCGGTGGCCGATGTCGAGGAGGATTTCATCGGTCCAAGGCAGGCCAACCAGCTGGATTCCGACCGGCAGTCCGTCTGACGAAATATCCATCGGGACCGTGAGCGCGGGAAATCCATAGAGGTTCCAGATCAGAGACGGCATCATAGCCTCGAAGAGACCGATCGGCTTTTGGAGCGTGTCAAAGGATCGCTGTCTGTGGACAAAGGCTGTTGTTCCGCACACCGGCATCAGCAGCACGGTGCGGTTCCGTTCCAGCATCTGCTGGATGCATCCCGCACGAACCCTGTCTCGGGCCGCGAATTGCTTCAATACCTCGGTGCCAGTCACTCCGGAATCTCCTCGAGTAGAGCTGAACTCGGTGGAGGTCCAATGGGTCTCGTCCTCCCGTCCACGGAAATAGTGGTGGAGAAACTCGTAGGGAAGGTCTGAAAACACAAAACGCCAAATGTTTGGAGCCCTTTCCGAGCCCGTCGGCTGGAACGGTTCCACGGGGTGTCCAATGGACTCCAGGAGCTTGGCCGCCTTTTCCAATGCGGCTGAAACCGGGCCTGAAACTGGGACATTGTAGAAGGAGGGCCAATATCCGATCGGAACCGGTCCACTGGCCGGTATCGCGGGCGGCGCTGGAGTAGAGTGGGGATCTTCCGGATCATGCACGGCGAGGACCTCGAAAAGCAGTTTGAGATCGTCCACCGTACGGGCCATTGGACCGACGACACTGGCGAAACCGCCCGGACTGGAGATTGCCGGAAAGTGTCCCGAGACGGAAATCCGGCCCGGAGTCGGCTTCAAGCCCGCGATGCCGCAGAAGTGGGCCGGAACCCTGATGGAACCGCCGCCGTCACTGCCGATTCCGCCGGGGGAACAGTACGACGCAATGGCCGCAGCTTCGCCGCCGGAAGACCCACCCGGGGTCCGGGTGACATCCCACGGATTGTTCGTGCGACCGGTGATGTGGTTGTCCGTCTCGTAACTCCTCAGCAGCTCCGGGGTGTTCGTCTTGCCAAGGATGATCGCGCCGGCATTGCGGAGACGTTGGACGGCAAAGGCGTCCCGGGCAGCACTATGGCCAAGGCGCAACTTGCTGCCGGAAAGAGTGGCTTGGCCCACTACATCGAAACTATCCTTGATTGTGAGGGGAATGCCATGCAGCGGCCCCGCATCCACCCCGATCGTTTCGGATGTGGTTGCGGCTTTCCGCGCGTCGTCCACAAAAACACCGCTGAAAGCGTTGATGGTGGGATTTGCCACCTGTATTTGCCGTAGATGGGCTTCGAGGAGCTCGGTCGGGGAGATTTGCTTGGTGCGGCGGAGTTGAACCTGCTTACGGAGGTGCTCCCGGAAAGGCATCGAATGGACAACTATGCAGTGGCTGCGAAAAGCGGCTCAACTTCGTCGGACTTCACGAACTGGTAGCGTTCCATCGTCATTGCGACTTCGTAGCTGACTGCGGATTCGGGCTTGCGGCTTCGCAAAACTTTGCCCAGGCAACGGATTCGGACGGGAGGTGTGCTGCCTGAGAGGGTGATCACGTACTCAATGCGACCGCCAACCTCAACCTCGTCGGGAGATACGAACGAAACGCCACCGGAACTGATGTCCCGCGTCTTTTCGTCGCGGTTGACCCGGCGATCACCCACTTGCACAATTTGCAAGGGCAACTGAAGCTTGTATCTTTGGGCTCTACGCTGTTCCAAGTAACCACTCTAAACCTATTCAGGCAGCGATGCAACCAGGAAAACCACCATACGTACCAGTACTAACCGTCAAAAAAAAAGGGCGGGATGAATAACATCCCGCCCGCCTCGGACAATTACGGAAAAACGAAAACTACTGAACCTTGGCGAAGATCATCGCGAAGGTGAACAGTGCCAGCGATTCGATGAGCGCGAGGCCGAGGATGAGCGCGCCGCGGATTGCGTCGGACGCTGCGGGGTTGCGGGCCATGCCTTCAGCGGCGGCGGCGATGGCTCGGCCTTGGCTGAGGGCGCAGAGGCCGGAGGCGATCGCCATGGCGAAACCGGCGGTCACGGGAACCCACGGATTCGGACCGGCGGCGGCGGTGCTGCCACCCTGGGCGAACATCGGGACCGCGAGGATCAACATCGCGATCATGAGGAACATCATCTTCTTGGTATTCATTGGTGCTTTCTCCTGTTTGAAAATCACTGTCCGGAGGTGGTTGCGTTCCGAGCCTGGGGGCTGGAGGCCTCACACGTACAGTGGCATTATGCCGATTGTATTAGTGCTCTTCCGCGATGGCACCGCCAACGTAAATCATCGAAAGAAGCACGAAGATATACGACTGGAGGAGCGAAACGAAAACGTGCAAACCCATGAAAACTGCCGGGCCGATTAGATAAGTGAGACTTAGAAAAACGAGGGTGAGCTGTTCGCCCGCGTACATGTTGGCGAACAAGCGGATGGTGAGCGAGAGCGGCCGGGCGAAGTGGCTGATGATCTCGATCGGCAACATCAGCGGCGCCATCCACCAGATGGGGCCCACCAAGTGCTTGGCGTAGTTCTTGGCGCTCTTCCGGATTCCCACCACGTTGTAGTACAGGAACGACACGGTCGCCAGTCCGGCCGGCACGTAGATCGCCTGGGTCGGACTCATGAAACCGGGAACAACTCCAATCAAATTCGAGAGCAAAATGAAGATAAAGAAGGTCTCGAAGAGGAAAATATGGTAATGCGCGTCGTGGCCGATTTGATCTTCCGCCTGGCTCGAGATGAAGCCGTGCACCAGTTCAAACATGTGCTGCAGTTTGCCCGGTTTGTCCACCGAAAGGCTGCTGCGCAGGAGTGCGAACAAGGAGACCATGATCACCGCCACCAGGATCTGCATCACGATGTGGTCAGCCCAGGGCTCCTTGGGATCCGCCGCCGTCATATGGAACAGGGCCAGAAGTGTATTTCCCAAGCCCGCCAAGTAGGTGTTGAACAACTGCGCCAACCAAGTTTCGTGTGTACTCATTTGCCGTGTTTGAGGGTCGTCAGTTCGTAGAGGATTTCCAGGAAGACTGCTGCGGGAAAAACGAAGAAGCCCCACAGCGCAGCCTTGCCGCTGAAACCCGAAAAGTAAAGTATACCAAACGCACCTAAGACCAATGCGCTGAACTGGATAAAGAGTCCGAGACCGTTCGGCACAGCGGGCTTGGCGGCACTCTCCCCTGCCCCGTCCGTGCGTGGAGCGGCCAAGCTTGACAGACGATTGGCAACGCCCTCGATGATCCGCAGATTCAGCCAAGCGCCGCCCGCGCCTACGAGGAAAGCGGCACCGAACGCGATCCCGTACAGGAAGGCCGCAATCAGCGTGCCGGCCACGCCCAACACGAGGACCAACTTCCGCAGTCTGGCTTCAATCTGCGCGAAGGGCGTCATAGCGGATGCTCCACGTTTTTTGAATCCAAGGA
>CAITMP010000726.1 GCA_903893525.1 uncultured Acidobacteriia bacterium
AGACCGCCACCGACTGGAACAACATCCTGCTCGACCGCGGCCGGGCCAACAATGACCGGACCCACAGCGCGGTCTTCTCCGGCGTCTGGGATTTGGCATATTTCAAGAAGGCTCCGCTGCCGGTCCGGTTGCTGGCGAGCGGTTGGTCGCTTGCCGCCATCACCAGCTTCCGCAGCGGCACACCGCTCACCATCACCTCGGGTACGGACAACAATTTCGACGGCAACAGCAATGACCGGGCCGATCTGATCGGCAACCCGTACCTCGACCCCCATCGTCCGCGCAGCCAGGTTGTCGACCAGTGGTTCAACATTGCGGCGTTTTCGAAGACCACGCAGTTGAAGAACAGCTACGACGGCACCTCGGGGCGGAACATCATTGATGGTCCGGGGCTTAAGAACGTGGACATGACGATTGCCCGCACCTTCCGGTTGACCGAGAAGTATTCGCTGCAGTTCCGGGGCGAGGCCACCAACGCGTTCAATATCGTGAACCTGCTGAATCCCGGCACCAACGCCAACACCGCCAGCACGTTCGGCAAGATCACCACGGCGCGTCCGATGCGCCAGGCGCAGCTGGGCCTCAAGCTGGTCTTCTAGGCCGGAAGGGTCGCAAAACCTGCGACAATCGGGACATGGCACGCAAGAAGAAAGACGTGTTCAGTGCGGGCAAGGAAGTCCGGGCGATCGCGCGCGAACGCGTCGGGATCGTCAAGCCCGGGGTGGCCATTGTGCCGAAGGCGGACCGCAAGCCCAAGTACAAGCCCGATTTCGCCAAGGCCGACGCGGACCATCCGACAGGCACCGAGTAGGGCGGCACCGAGTAGAGCTTTGGCCAATTCACCCGCCCGTTATAATGGTCCTTTCCCCTCCTCACGAATCGAAAGGATCCATCACAGAAGTGCGAAACAAGATCACGGTAGTCGGCGCCGGTAACGTCGGCGCGAATTGCGCGGTTTGGGCAGCCAAGAAGGAACTGGGCGACATCGTCCTCGTCGACATCGCACCGGGAGTTCCCCAGGGCAAGGCTCTCGACCTGCTCCAGACCGGTCCGGTCGAAGGTTTCGACGTCACGGTCACCGGTGCCAATGACTATGCCCCCACGGCGAATTCCGATGTGGTGATCATCACCGCAGGTTTGGCGCGGAAGCCCGGCATGAGCCGCGACGACTTGGTCCTGAAGAACTATGCCGTCATCAAGTCTGTCACCGAGCAGATTGTGGCGCTTTCGCCGAACGCGATCCTGATTCTGGTCACCAACCCGCTCGACGCGATGGCGCAGGTAGCTCTGGCGGTTTCCAAGTTCCCCAAGAACCGCGTGATCGGCATGGCCGGCGTGCTGGATTCGGCCCGTTTCCGCACTTTTATCGCCCAGGAACTGAATGTTTCGGTCGAGAACGTGACGGCTGTCGTGCTCGGCGGCCACGGCGACACCATGGTCCCGCTGACCCGCCTTTCCAACGTTGCTGGTATCCCGCTCGAAGATCTGATTCCGGCGGAGCGTCTGGCCGAGATCGTTTCGCGCACCGCCAACGGCGGCGCTGAACTCGTGAAGTTGATGGGTACCAGCGCCTACTACGCCCCGGCGGCCTCGGCTGTCGAGATGGCGGAGTCGATCCTGCGCGACCGTAAGAAGGTCCTCCCCTGCTCGGCCTACCTCGAAGGCGAGTACGGCATCAACGGCCTGTTTGTGGGCGTGCCCTGCAAGCTGGGTTCGAACGGCATTGAGCAGATCTATGAGATCAAGCTGAACGAAACCGAGATGGCTGCTCTGCACAAGAGCGCGGGAGCGGTGAAGGAACTGGTCGATATCGTTACCGCGAAAATGGCCGAAGAAGCCGCAGCTTAGAAACCAAAGGGGATAGTACCGATTCGGGACGGAAGCATTGTGCCTTCCGTCCCGACCTGCTAAAACAGGACGAGGGAGATTTGTTTTGGTCAAGTTCTGCGTACTGGCCAGTGGCAGCGCGGGCAATACGTCGTTCGTGGGAACGTCGAAGACCCGTGTCCTGGTGGATGCGGGGTTGAGCGTCAAGGATTTGAACAAGCGCTTGGCGGAAATCGGCGAAGACCCCGACTCGATCGACGCGGTTCTGATCACCCACGAGCATTCGGACCACGTGGCGGGGCTTGCGCGTTTTGTCCGCTGGCGGGAGAAGCGCAAGAAGCCGGTTCCAGTTTATTTGTCGCGCCTGACAGCCCCCTTGATCGATTGGTCCACCGCCGACGGCAAGCAACCGGAACAGCTTCCCGTGATCGAGCGCTTCCAAGCCGGCTCCGGGTGGATGCTGGGCAATATCGCAGTGCAAAGTTTTACCATCCCCCACGATGCCAAGGATCCGGTGGGGTTCACCTTCATCGCGGAGGGCGTGAAAATCGGAGTTGCCACCGATTTGGGCTACATGCCGGATTCGGTTCGCCACCACCTGCGCAGGACCCAGATCCTTTTGATCGAATCCAACCACGATCTGGACATGCTGAAGGTCGGCCCGTATCCGTGGAGTGTCAAGCAGCGGGTGATGGGCCGCAACGGGCACCTCTCGAACGCGGTGACCTGCGACTATTTGGAGAACGACTTGGATTCCGGTGTCCAAACCCTGATCCTGGGGCACCTGAGCGAGCACAACAACCATCCGGAGATCGTCCGGATCGGAGCCGAGCAATCGCTGGAGCGGCGGGGCATCTCCCCCAACCTGGTGATTGCGGAACAGAAAACACAGACAGAGGTATTTACGTATTGATCGCCCGTTATACACGCCCCGAGATGGGCGCCGTTTGGACCGACCAAAATAAATTCCAGCAGTGGCTGGAGGTCGAACTGGCCGCCTCCGAGGCCTTGGCCGAGATGGGCGTTGTTCCCGCAGAGGATGCCGCTCTTCTGCGCCAGCATGCGTCTTTCGACGTCGACCGCGTTTTCGAGATCGAGCGCACCACCCGGCACGACGTGATCGCGTTCACCACCGCCGTGGCCGAATCGATGCAGGCTGCCGGGCACGGCAGTTCGTCCCGCTGGTTCCACTACGGGATGACCTCGAACGACGTGGTGGACACCGCGCAGGCACTGCAGCTGGTCCAAGCCGCCCGGATCATCGTGGAGGGCATCACCAAGCTGCGCAAAGTCTTGAAGCGCCGGGCTTGGGAGTTCAAGGATGCTGTCCAGATCGGCCGCACCCACGGGGTTCACGCCGAACCCATTACGTTTGGGCTCAAGCTGGCCATCTGGTACGAGGAGGCGGGGCGCGACCTGAAGCGTGTGGAAGCCGCCGCCGAGGATTTGCGGGTTGGCAAGATTTCCGGTGCCGTCGGCACATTCGCCCACATCGGACCGGCAGCCGAGGAGCGGATTTGCGCCAAATTGGGGCTCTACCCGGCTCCGGTGGCTTCCCAAGTGATCCAGCGCGACCGACACGCCCATTTCATCGCGACCTTGGCCACGCTGACTGCGCTTTGCGAAAAGATCGCCCTCGAAGTTCGGCACCTACAGCGGACCGAGGTCCGCGAGGCGAGCGAGTACTTCGCGCGCGGCCAGAAGGGCTCGTCGGCGATGCCGCACAAAAAGAACCCCATCGTCAGCGAGCAGATTTGCGGCTTGGCCCGTGTGGTCCGGGCCAATGCCCAGGCCGCTTTCGAGAACATTGCCCTCTGGCACGAGAGGGATATCTCCCACTCGTCGGTGGAGCGGGTGATCCTGCCGGATTCGACCATCCTTGCCGACTACCTGCTGGAAAAGACGTCCAACTTGGTGGACACGATGTTCGTGTATCCCGACCGCATGCGCCGGAATTTGGATTCCACCCGGGGCCTCGTGTTTTCCGGCCAACTGCTGTTGGATTTGGCGGGTGCCGGCATGTTGAGGGAAACCGCCTACTCCATTGTGCAGCAGCAGGCGATGAAAGCATGGGACGAGGAGGGCGATTTCCGGGCGGCTATCGAAGCACTGCCCGAAATTACGTCGCTCGTCAGCCCGGAAACTCTGGCCAACACCTTCTCTGTGGAGCGGCAACTCAAACACATCGACGCCATCTTCGCCCGGGTCTTCCCTGAAGGCGCTTAGAGCTTTCGATTGATTCCTTGGCTGGCTCTTTACCACTCCAAGGCAGCAAGCGACACGTCGTTGTTGATCTGGGCGGGGCCCATGGATGGCACGCCTGATGGACAGGACGACCATTGGTCACGTCGGTTTGTCCGCCACCCTGTGCCAAGTCGGAAAATGATCGTATTCCGCATCGGTCGCATCAACAGCCAAGCCGCACACGCCACACTTGCCATCCACGTTCCTGTAGATTTGACGCTTTTGGTCGTTGTCGAAAAGTCTTTTTCGGGTCGAGCCTTCCTCGTCGTTGCGGGTTCCACGCTTGTCGATCTGTTTGAAGAGTGTAACGGCCGGGGTACGATTCAGCTTTCCAGCCAAACGTTCGATGAGCGGACCGATGGTGCCGGGCCAAGCATCGCGAACTTGTTGCCTCGATAGGGCCGTACCCGACTGCAGCCGAATGAACAAGTCCCGAACCTCGTCTGCGGCGACTAGCTCCTTGATGACAAATACGTCGATCTCTTTCGTTGTGAAACGGTTCCTCAGATCCTCATCCAATTCAGTGAATCGCCGCTTGCCCCTTGGTGCCGGTAGTCTTCGCAGGCTGTTCGGCAGTCGAAGCCGCTTGTCGCGGGATCGAGCAACTCGAACTTGTCGGCATGAAAATCCGCCAAAGCCCGAATACGTTGCTGGCCGTCGACGACCTCATCAGCTTCGGTCTCAGTGCCATC
Organism: uncultured Acidobacteriia bacterium; assembly: GCA_903893525.1. Classification (GTDB taxonomy): domain Bacteria; phylum Acidobacteriota; class Terriglobia; order Bryobacterales; family Bryobacteraceae; genus BOG-234. The sequence goes on from CAITMP010000726.1 coordinate 4,764, forward strand.
AAGCCCCTCGGTCCGTTTTTCATGGAGGAATATTGGAGGAATCGGATACCGTCGAAAGATCGAATCAATTAGACCCTGTTTCTGCGCTTCGCTCCAAGAGGATCCACACTGATACTCATCATTGATCTTTAATGAGCCATTCTTCCAAGCCTTGACAAGCTTATCGGCTGAGTACTTCGTTGCGGTATATTCCATTGCGGCCTCCGTTGGATGGCTGCCGCCATTTCACCTTATGCCGACAGCTCAACCTCGATCTCGCGGTATTGAGCTGTGGGCGAACGCTGCAACCCAATCTCATCCCAGTACAAAGCCACGGCCTCTTTGGCACGCGACACCAACTCGTCCATCGATCCGCCTGTGACCAAGATGGATGACAACTCGGGAATGTGGGCGCTGAAGCTACCTTCCCCGCCTTCGATTTGCAACGTATATGTGCGTGTCAATGGATCGTCTCCTGAATGCCTGTCTGCTTGAGAATACTGCTCCAAGTGCCTGGGCGGACATCGTCACCCGTTCGACCAGAGACCACAGTTGTGCGACCGTCTGCGTGACGGTAGATGCGGTGGTCGCCCTTGGTCCGCACCAAGTGCCAGCCATTATTTTCTAAAAGGCGCATCACTTCGCGGACCTTCAGCGGCACAGTTCCAGTTTACGCCAGTAGGGGGATTTCCGGGCAGCCATCGAGGCACTTCCCCAAATCATGGCGCTCGTAGGACCCGACACTCTGGCCAACACCTTCTCGGTTGAGCGGCAACTCAAACACGTGGATGCCATCTTGGCACGGGTCTTCCCCGAAGGCGCATAGCCCTCCGGCCTGTGCCTAATAGCTAACTACTATTGCGGCCATCTGCCCAATCCGCTACATTGGTGCATTGGTATGCTGGAAGGTGACGTGGACCGAATTGGCGGCCTTGGTGCTGTTCGGGCTCCAAATGTCCGGCCTTTTTGGGCATGTGAGGGGGGATGTCCATGTCAAATTACGGGTCTTTCATGTCACGGTTTGATACAAAAAGCCGCTTTATTCTAGGGGCCCTGACATGGCTGGTCGTGGTTACGTCGGCCCACGCCTATTTGAATGTGGACTGGGCATCCGTGTTGAACGACTATGTCCCGGCCGAAACGCGCAAGCTGAACGTCGCGTTTATCCCGGTGACATGCCACTTGGCGTGCCCGGTCACCGACTATATTTCCAAGTTCTCTAAAGCCGGCGAGATCTTCCTTCCACGCATGTTTCAAGGCTTTCCGGAGATCAAGGAAGCGCTGATCGCCAATAAAATGCAGGCCGCGTTCATCGTTGCACCTCTGGCCATTGCCCTGAAGAGCCAGGGCGTTCCCATCAAGATTGTCTATCTGGGCCACCGTTACGGCAGCGCGTTCGTCGTCCGCAAGGATGGTCCCATCAGAACCTTTGCCGATGTCCGTGGCAAGACCATTGCCGTTCCAAGCCGCTTCTCCGACGAGCGCCTGATGGTATTCAAGGCCATGAAGGTTTGGGGCGTCAATCCGAAGGATGTGAAAATTGTCGAAATGGCTCCGCCTGACGTCGCAGGTGCCTTGGCGGCAAAAGCGATTGATGGGTTTTCCATGGGAGAGCCCTTTCCCTCACAAGCTGAAATGGGCGGTTTTGGACGCGTTCTCTTCCACGCCCAGGAGTATTGGCCGGACTACATGTCGTGCGTCCTCGTCGTCCGCGAGGACATCATCAACAGCCGTCCGGAGGCAGTTCAAATTCTAGTGGATGGTGTTGCCCGCTCAGGCCTTTGGCTGGAAAAGGGAAAGCCCTACCGCGAGAATGCTGCCGACTTTGTGGGCCGCTTTTACTACAATCAGAAACCCGCTTTGCTGCAGTGGGCGCTTACCAAGCCCATCACCCGGGTACAATACAACAATCTGGCTCCACGCAAGGCTGATTTCGACCTCGTTCGCGATCTAATGATCGAGACCGGTGTCCTGACCAGGAAGATCGAGTTCGAAGAATATACCGACTCGCGTTTTTCCGACCGCGCCGCCATCCAGACCGCTTGGCGCTACGAACCGGGCACGGCGTCAGCCCAATAGTCATCGCTTGGAACAAATCACAGCCGAGAAAACCACCACCATGAACCACTACGAATACATCATCGTTGGCGCAGGCCCGGCAGGCCTGCAGATGGCCTACTTCCTCGAGCAGGCAGGCCGGAGCTACGTTGTGCTCGAAAAGGCCGAGGCTGCCGGCGACTTCTTTGCGAAGTTTCCCCGCCACCGCACCCTCATCTCCATCAACAAGGTCTACAACTGGTTCAGCGAGCCGGACTTCAACCTCCGGTATGACTGGAACTCGCTGCTGACCTACGACAGCTCCCTGCTGTTCACGGACTATTCGAAGAAGATCTTCCCCAACGCCGACATCCTGGTGAAGTACCTGCATGACTTCGCCGAGAAGTTTGCCCTCCGGATTCAGTACAACACCACCGTCACCTGGATCGATCGCGAGGCGGAAGGCGACCGCAACTTCGTGCTCACCGACCAGAACGGTGCGCAGTACACTTCCCGCTGCCTGTTTATGGCCAACGGGGCAGTCAAGCCCAACATCCCCATGGGTATCGAGGGGATCGAAAATATCGAAGGCTACGAGGTCCACGACCCGGCCCCCGAGCGTTTCACCAACAAGCGCGTGCTCATTATGGGTATTGGCAACACGGCCTTCGAAATCGCCGATTGCTTGGCAGAGTACGCTGCCACCGTGCAGATCTACACTGGTGGACGTCAGATCAAGCATGCTTGGCAGACCCACTTCGTCGGCGACCTGCGCGCCATCAACAACGGCATTCTCGACATGGCCCAGCTCAAGATGCCCCACTTGGTGAGTGGCGCGAGCGTCCGCAAGGTCGAAAAAAATCCCGACGGCACGTTCAAGGTGTACTACGAGGAGGAAGTTCCGCACTGGGCCGTACCCGGCACCATGAAGGGCGTTGCGACATACGACGCCGTGATTCGGGCCACAGGCTGGAAGTACATCGACAAGTCCATCTTCGCGCCCCGCGTGCTGCCCGAAACCGACGCCAAGGGCAAGTTCCCGGTTATGGCCTCCAACTGGGAAAGCAGCGTGCCCGACCTGTTCTTCATCGGTGCCGCCATGGCGAACAACGACCGCAAGACGACTCCGGGCTTCATCCACGGCTTCCGCTACAACGTCAGGACCGTGTTCCATTTGGCCGAGCAGCGCTACAACAACGTTCCGCTGCCCGTTCGCACCATGCCGCTGACAACCCCCGAGGAGTTGGAGGAGTTCGTCACGGCCATGTTGACCCGCGTCAGCACCACGTCGGCGCTGTACCAGATGTTCGGTGTGCTTGGCGAGGTTCTCGCTTTCGACAAGGGCGAAGTCAAGTGGTATCCGGAACTCCCGATGAAGTACGCATTGGCCCAACCGGAATTCGCGGGTGCGGAAAACCTGATGACCGTCACCTTGGAACTCGGGTTCGACTCGTTCGCCAAGAACACGGACTCGCTCTCCTTCATCCACCCCAACGACCCGGCCGGACGGGGCCGCTGCACCGCCTTCATCCATCCGGTGTTCCGCCGTTACTCCAAGGGTGAGCTGGTAGGTGAAACCCACCTCCAGTCCGGCGTCTTTGTCCGTTACGACGAGCCCAACGCCCAGTTCTCCACCGAGTTCGACAAGGAGAAGCCGCGCAACGTCTTCTTCAACCTCGTAAACGCGATTGTCGGCGTCACCACGGAAATCCGGGACGTCAAGACGTTCATGACCGAGGGCGAGTCCGGCATCTTCGAGCCGTGGCCGGAAGGCAAGACCTACGATGGGCCCCCGTTGCCGGTTTGCAACGTGACCCACGGCGGCAACTACGTTCCGAGCTTGGCCGACTACAGGTAGTACGCCGTGCCGGGTGCCGGTCAGCCTTAATAGCTGACCGGTACCCAGCGGTGTTCGTTCATCGATTGGTAACCCGCCTCCAAAATGCAGTTCACCACGAAGCCATCCTCATAGGTTTCCCGTGGTTGCACCCCATCGCGCACACATTCCACAAAGTGCCGCATTTCGGCGTGGTATCCGTAGGCGAAGGCCTCTTCGGGCAATGGCCGAATCCAACCAAAATCCAAATCCGCTTTTTCCACGACATATCCTGACGACTTCCCCGTGAACGCAGCCACCGGCGTCTGGCGGGTCACGTCGGTGAAAATGGAGCCCTCCGAACCATGGATCTCGTTCCGCAGGTCCAAGCCGCCCTTCGTCGTCCACGAAAGCTCGCAGTGCGCCACTCCGCCCGACGCCATTTGCAACAGCAGCAAGGCGTTGTCCTCGCCCCGGGTCTTGTCGCGGTGGACCAGATTCGCGCCCCAGGCCATCACCTCGGTGACGCGGTCCTCCTTGCCGAAGAAATAACGGGCCGCCTCGATGCAGTGGCAGCCAAGATCGTTCAGCGCGCCGCCGCCGGTGTTGTCGACGTCCCAGAAATGGGGACTGTGGGGGCCGGAATGCGACTCACGGGAGCGCACCCACAAGACCCGCCCCACGCCTCCCCTATCGACAGTCTCCTTGGCGCGGACCACCGCCGGCGCGAAGACCTCGGTCTCGGCATACCCGTGGATCGCGCCTGACGCCCGGGCAGCTTCCATCATCAGCCGCCCTTCTTCGCGCGAACGGCCCAGCGGTTTCGTGCAGACCTGGTTCCGCTTGAGCGCCGAGAGCGCCAGGGAAACCGGCAGGTGCTCCTCGTTCGGGAGGGCGATGATGAACAGGTCGATATCATCGCGCGAAACCACTGCCTGGAGGTTGGTATATTCGCCGATCCCCCAGCGTTCCGCGAACAGGCGGGCACGGTCCAAGGACCGGGAATAGTTGATCACGACCTCATGCCCTCGGACGTTCGCGAGGCCTTGCATGTAGAAGTCGGCTACGAAGCCCGAGCCGAGCATGGCGATTCTTACGGGTTGCATGTGTGGGTATCCTGGGGACAGGATATCGCGCTCCGATATCTCGCTAGGCTTTCAACCACAGCGGGGTGCCGCCCTTGAGGTCGGTTTGCACAATATCGACATCCAACCCGACGCCACCTACCATGAAATCCCGGTTCAGGGCCTCGAACGGGCTGATCCACTGGTACATGCAATAGCTGCGGACGGAAACATCGGGAACCCGGCTGCCGGAACGCCAGTATGCTTGGGTACTCAGCTCGTGGAACAATTGGTCGCCGGTCAGAATCGCGCTGCTCCCCACATAGAGACCGGTTGAGAATCCCGCCGTTGTCACGGCATCGAACCATGCGTTGCAGTATTGGACAACGTCAGTCGAGGATGCGCCGGGTGCAACACCCTCCAGGTCGAGCCAAAGCTGCATTCCCGTGGGCAAACCCACGATGCCGGCGTTTTCGGCGGCCCGGACACCGTACTCCTCGCCGAGCGCCATGTTCGGCTGCCACCCGGAGGGTGCAACATGTTGGACCACCATCAGGGCCAACCCTGAGTCCAGGATCGTTTGGGCCTCGTCGGTGGTAAGGTCGTCCGCAGTCTCCGTTCCCATCCGGGAGATGTACCTGGTGGCGAAACGGAATCCGGCGTCCACCAATGTCTTGGCGGCTGCAGCATCCACTTTGTCACTTGCGTCAAATCCCAATGCGCCGTTCGGCGCTGATTCCAGTCTTGCTTGTAGAGCCATATCCTCCCCATACTCTACTCCCGTGGGTCATCAGCACCGCAAATTGGCTGCCCGACCACGGAGCTCGGCCACCAGGAGTTTCAGAATGGAATTACTGGAGAATCGGCAACTCCAAATAGTTCGGTGCCACGAACAAGCTCCCTTGTGTCGTTCCACCGGGTGCCAACCGTTTCAGTTCGCGGCCCAGTTCCGTGAAAGACATCTGCCCCGACAGTGCCTTGTCGAAGGCCTCGGTGACCTGCCGGACCTGCTTCCCCGTCTCATGCGCGAATTCCAGCCGGAAGTCGGCGATTCCTGCGTCGATCCAATGCTCCATATGGGCTGAAGCTTCCTGCGCCTCCGCACCGAAGACGGTATTTCGGCAGCCCACGTCCGCCATCACCGGGTGGCGGCGTCCGCTCTTGTCCTGAAGTTCCAATTGGTGTTTTTCGCAGGGACGGCCGCAATCCCGGTAGCTGGTGCCCGTGGATAGGAACCGGCAGAAAACGCAGTGCTCGGTGTGGAACACCGGGAGGTGGTGGTATGCTACTGCCTCGATGGCTCCGGCTGGCAGTCGGCGGGCGAGAGCTGAGACTTGGTCGGCATTCAGGTCGTGGCCGGGCGTGAGGCGGGAAATACCCATGTCGAGGTAAAGGTCGGCGGATGCCGAATTTGCCGTGTTCAAGCTGAAATCGCCGATCAGAACCGGGTGCTGACGCGCGGTCAGGGTTTGCAGGATGCCGCTGGCGCGCACCAGGATCTGGCAATCGAGGCTGAGTAGGAAGTCGACGATCCGTGCCTCGGCGGGCTTCAGGATACGGGGGGTTGCAACCCGCACCGCGATTCCGGTGGATTTGACGCGTTCGACCGAAGGCCTGAGGCCGTACAAATCGAGGTAGTCCAGCGTAATGCTTGTCGGCTGGAGGTCCAGCGCCGCCTCCAGTTGTTCGACGCTGCGGACGAGCAGGTGGATCTTGGACGGGCCGGTCGTTGGGCTGTGGGGTGCGCGGTCCAAGTTTGCTGCAACCCCTTCCGGGGGATGGACCAGCCGGACCGGAAGTGCCGACTGCAGTGCCTGAAGCTGCGAAACTGCATCGCGACGCATCTGGTTCAGCGCCGACGCGGGCAGGAATGGCGTAGGCCCGTCCGTTTCCAGCTCCAAGGCCGCCAATTCGTAGGCCGTATTTCCCAATCGTCCGAATTGCTCCCGCACGGCATCCGTGATCGGCGCAGCATTTCGGGCGGGTGTCAAATCGGCAGTACCTTTCACAGTGACCGTAATCTCGGGTCGAGCCACCAGCCACCATTCCGATTCGAGCTGCTGGCCCGTCTTTGCAACCACCCGGACCGAGACCGGCTGGCGGCGCACCGGTGCCGCCGCTTCCGTGAAGGGCCGTACCGCCTGCGCCAGCGACGGATCGTCGCTGCGCCATACCAGATCGCCATGCCGGATCCGCGCGTATCGGATCGCACGGTTCCCGAAAGTCAGCTCCAAATTCCCACCGCGATGGGCACGAACCCCGTAAACGCGCCCTCCCTCCTCCGGTTCTGTCGGACTGCGCCAGTCGGCCGCGTCGAACACCACCCCGTCGCCAGCTTTCAGCGGGGATATCGAGTGGGCATCTGCTGGCCGAATCACCACCGATTCCGGTTCCACAGCCACAACCTGTCCCATCAGAACGCCGCGATGCCGCGGTCCACGCCCCCGAACGACGGCTTGGTGGTCGGTGCCAAGCACGAAATGGGCCCCGAGTCCGCGCGAGTAGACCTGTTCCAAGCGCAGCTCCTCACCGGGATCGATCACAGGTGTTCGCCCTGCCCAGGACTCGTCTACAGCTTTCCGGTAAGCGTTCGTCGCCAGTGCGACGTAGTCGGAATCCTTGTACCGGCCTTCGATCTTGAGTGCGCCCACGCCCGCTGCGATGATCGCCGGAACGTGGTGTAGCGTGTGCAGATCGCCGGGCGAGAGGGGATAGCGCGCGTCGCCCGTATCTGTGGATGCTCCATCCACCACCACCTCGTACTCCATCCGGCATGCCTGTGCGCACTGTCCCCGGTTGGCGCTGCGACCGCCCCAAGCCTCCGACGAGAAGCACTGCCCGGAATATGCCACGCATAACGCCCCGTGGACAAACATCTCCAGTTCCGCGCCGGTCTCCCGGTGGATCCGCCCGATCTCCTCCAGCGAAAGTTCCCGTGCCAGGGTCACCCGTTGCACTCCCAGACCGAGCGCGAACCGGACGCCGGCCGAATCCGTGATGCTCATCTGCGTGCTGGCGTGCAGCTCCAGTTCCGGGGCGATTTCCCGCGCTAGCCGGAGCGCGCCGGGGTCTTGGATGATGAGGGCGTCTACACCCGCCATCGCCGCTCTGGCGATGGTCTGCGCCGCAGCCTCAAGTTCATGCTGGAACACCAGCGTGTTGAACGTGACGTAGCCCCGGACCCCGCGCGACCGCAGTTCCGCCATCACATCCGGCAGTTCCTCCAACGAAAATCCGACCTTGGCACGGGCTGTGAAGTGCTTGAGCCCGAAATAGACCGCGTCCGCACCGGCCTCCACAGCTGCGCGCAGTTGCGGCCAGTAGCCAGCCGGGCTCATTACTTCGGGTTTCTTATGGTTTTGGGGCAATCGGGACCTATGTCCAGACTAGCGAACCGACGCTCGCTTTTTCGCGACGTGGATTAGGGCTGGATTCGTTTGCAGCCGGGAATCCGGTCGAAGTCGCAGTCAAACGTGCAAATACCTTCGAGGTTGTAGACGGAAACCACTGACGCATGGATCGCATCTCGGGCGGTCAGGCCATCAATTTGGTCCACCAAGGTGCGTGCGCCGTCCACGACGCTCCCTGTGATCGCGAGCACATCCGGGAACAGAGTCCGGGCCAGCGAGTACACCTTTCGGCCTTCTTCCCACCGACGCAACGCGCTGTAGCGTTGGATGATTTCTTGGAGCACTTCGGCGTCCAAGGTGGCAGACACGTCGCCCGTCGCGACCCTCCGTAGAAACGCAGTCGCCAGGGCTTTGTTCGGATGTTCCGCCCCGCTGGCGTACATCAGGACATTGGTGTCGACGAGCATCATGGCAACGACTCAATCGCGGGAACGGACTCCGCCTTCATCTCCGACGGCGTTCCGACCGGCAGGCTCAGTGCCGCGAGTTCGGCGACCATCGAAAGCCGGTCCTCCGTGCTTCCCGAAGAATACTGGATCCTGCATGCCTCGCGGACCAAGTCCCCGACGCTCGTTTTGCGCTGGCGTGCCGTACGTGCCAGTTGGGCGTACTGCGCGGGAGGGAATAGAATCGTTGTCTTTTTGACGAGTCCGACTTGGATGGCATCCATATGTGGATCATGATACCAAGCTGACTGTACTCTCACCCAATCGCGAATCTTGGAAGCCCCGTTTGGGTGGGCAGCTTTGATCCTGTCCTGCAAATCTCGAAACGGCAATATCCGCCCGCCTCGAGAATCCGGCGGCTACCTCCACTGTGAAACACCTCCCTGACGTCAAGTCCGAGAAACGTCTACCAATGACGTTTTCCCTTTTTGGACACGCTCCATGAACGACTTCAACTCTATCCAGTCGTACGGCCCAAGCCACCCCTGCTGTTCTACTCTGACTTCGAAACGGTTCTGGAAAGCGCGCGAAGCCTTGCGGCCCTCAAGCTGCGGGCGGTACTCCCGCTGGAGTTCCGTGAGCAGCGCCACCTTTGCCTCTACCTCGGCAAGCAGTCGGACTGGAAAGGGTTTACTTGGGATCTTGGAATTTGGCCAACCTGCGGTCTCCATCTTGGGTCCCTCATCGGCATACAGGATGTCGAATCGCAATCGAAATTCGCAGGCATGCGACACAAACTCCTCGAAGCAAATGCTGCTCGCAGAAGAAACGGAAATCCCCTCGTGACTTGGATTCGCGACCGCCGCCTGGACCGAAGTACGAGAATGGGTCCACCTGCTCTCCCTTCGTCAGGCCATTGCCGCGATGGCTGTCTCGTAGGCCGACTCAGATTCCCTCAGAATGCCCAATAGCGGACCATATAGTTCCTCCAACTGGTCCTCGACGTACTTTAATTTGAACTCGACGGACCTCAGCCTCCGGTGCCCTCGTACGAAGAGGACCCACGATCCGCTGACTCCGACGAGCGCCGCAATTACAGAACTGTATCTGTATAGTTCAAAACCCCCTTGTTCATAAGCCTCGCCTGTAGGCTGCGCGATGGCTGCGAGCGAGATGCCAAAAAACGGTACGAGAAACGCCAATATCCTAAATTGAATCGAAAGGAGTCTCCACGAAGAGTGGATTGGACCGCTTGATCGAGTCTTATCGAGCGAAACCAGCACGCCCAGAGAATACCAGGGCGGCCCTGCCCATCACCACACACCCCAAACCCAAGCCGACCCCCAAAAACCAGCGCGGATCCGGAAATTCCGCCCCCATCGGCAAAGACGGCGGGTCCACCACCGACACCACCGTATACGGCATTCCTGTTACCTTCTCCGGCACCATCACGCCCTTCGTCCCCTCCAGCGCCGCCACCCGGGCCTCCAATTCCCCGATCCGCCGGGTCAACGGGTCCGTCGGAAACTCAGCTTCCGTGAGCGCCTTCTCCTTGGCCGCATCCACAAACCGAGTCACCAGCATCTGTACCGCAGCCTGGGTCTTGAACCGGTCCGAATACCGCAGGGAAATCCGGAATACCACGTACTGCTCCCGCGAATAGCCCGGACGATCCACCAAGTCGATCTCAACCGCCTTGCGCATAGTCTCGATCACGTCCTCCAGCGGCTGCGACCGCCGCTCATCCGCATAGAGGTTCAGCTCGGGCCTTTGGATCAGATTCGATAGCGACGTTCGGCTCAGAATGTCCCCCTTCAGCCCGATGAACAGATTCACCAGGTCGTGGTGCATCCGAGCCGTGCCGCCGACGCTGTCCGGCTGCGCGAAAGCAATCACCGCGGTCGAGACATACCGGGGCGTCACCACCAGCGATGCCAGCCAGCCTGCCAATAAACCGGCCACGGGCAGTAAATAGATGGATTTCCGCATGTCGTTGCCCATATTCTTTCACAAATTTCCTCCACCGGGTACGAGCGTCCCGGACGACCCCCGGATGGTCAATTTGCTATCCTCTATAGAGAAGCTGGAGATTTCCCTTTTGACCCACCCCGAAGCACAGCCCGCCCTTACCGACCTCGCAACCTCTGAACTCGATCAGCACCACAACCAAGTGGTCCGAACCGAAATCGAGGAATTCCGTGCCAAGGCGCAGGACTACCTCGCCGGCATCGTCAGCGAAGACGATTTCCGTCCCTACCGCCTCCGTTTCGGCTGCTACGGCCAGCGCCAGGCTGGTGTCCAAATGATGCGCACAAAGGTTCCGGGCGGTATGCTCTCCGCAGCCCAGATGGACCGCCTCGCCGATGTTTCCGATTTCTGCGCCGCCGGCAAGGGGCACCTCACCACGCGCCAGAACATGCAGTTCCACTTCGTTCCGCTGGGCCAGTTCGCGGACGCCATGCACATGCTGCACGACGTCGGCATGACCTCCCGTGAGGCCTGCTACAACACCGTCCGCAACGTCACCGCCTGCCCCTATGCCGGTCTGACCCGCCACGAAGTGTTCGACGTCCGTCCCTACTCCCAGCGCGTGGCCTATGCCTTCCTGCGCCGGAGCTTGACCGACGCGATGCCCCGCAAGTTCAAAATCGCCTTCGACGGTTGCACGGATTCCGACTGCACCCTCGCAGCCATCCACGACGTCGGTGCCAAAGCGGTGATGCGTGACGGCGAGCGTGGTTTCCGCCTTGTTGTCGCCGGTGGTCTCGGACCCCTTCCGGTCGAAGCCCGCGTCCTCGACGAATTCCTCCCGGCCGAGCGCATCGTCAACCGCATCGAAGCCGTCCTCCGCGTCTTCAACCAGTACGGCAACCGCAAGAACCGCAACATGGCGCGCCTGAAGTTCGTGATGCGCGAGCGCGGTTTCGACTGGCTCAAGGAAGCCATCGACAAGGAATACGCAGACATCCTCGCCAACCCGGAAAACGCCATCCCGACGCCCGAGTCGGTGCCGGAAGGCTTCGGCGCATTTACAGGCAACGTGATTCCACTTGGCAACGGTGCCCAGTTACCCGTGGTCGGCAACCCCGGCTCCGGCGACAAGGCCTACGACCGTTGGCTGGAATCCAACATCCGGGAACAGAAGCAACCCGGCTACGCGATGGTCATCGTCAAAGTGCAACAGGGCAACATGACGTCGGCCCAGATGCGCGGCATCGCCACGATTGCCCGCGAGGCCGGCGACGGCTGTCTCCGTGTCACGGTGGAGCAAAATCTGGTGCTTGGTTTTGTCCAGTTGGCGTTCCTGCCGCGCGTGTACGCGGCACTCAAGGAAATCGGCTTGGAGGCGTCCGGCGCGCGTGAAATCCAGGATGTGGTCACCTGCCCCGGTGCCTATTCCTGCAATCTGGCACTGACGAAGTCCATGAACCTCGGCGACGCCTGCGAGGCCGCCGTCGCCGGCTACGACGACCCCGCACTCCGCGACCTCCAGATCAACATCAGCGGCTGCCCCAACTCCTGCGGCCAACACTGGACGGCGGAGATCGGCTTCTACGGCAATGCCCGCAAGATCGATGGCAAGGAAGTCCCCCACTACCAGATGTTGCTGGGTGGTGGCTATGACGATGCCGGTGTCATGCGTTTCGGCCTGCAGGTGATGAGTCTGCCCGCCCGCCACGCCACCATCGCCATGACCCGCGTGCTGGACCACTACAAGGTCAACCACGTGAAAGGCGAGACCTTCCGCGATTACGTGATGCGCCACAAGATCGAGTTCTTCAAGAAGGAACTGCTCGCGGATCTAGCCAAGCCGTCCCCGGACAATCCAGAGATGTTCAAGGATTGGGGCGACGAGGATAACTTCTCGCTGCAGTTGGGCCGCGGCGAGTGCGCCGCGTAGTCTCGATAACGACGTGAGTGAATACCGCGCTCCGGGTGACTCGGAGCGCGGTCATTTTGTGTTGTTATCGATCATGTCCAGCGACTCTGGATCGACGGTATTGTTCCTTCCACAACACAGACTATATTTCCAATCTCAAGCTACGCAAAACGAATCGTACGTCCGCCATGCCTGTTATCGTACGTGCGATATTGAAGCATGAGCATCACGGCCTCCGCCCTAAGGAACGACATCTACAAGATCCTCGATGAAGTCCTTGCAACCGGGGTTCCGGTGGAGATCGAGCGCAAGGGCCGCACCCTGAGAATCATCGCGGATACGCAGAGCGCATCCAAGCTCGACCGAATCGTGAAGCGTCCAGGAATGGTCAACGGAAACCCCGAGGATTTGGTCGAGGTCGATTGGTCCGCCAACTGGGATCCAGAAGGTGCCTTCTGACCCATCTGGATACCCACGTAGCGATCTGGCTATGCTCGGGCGAGATAGCCCTCTCCACCGCCGCACTTGCGGAAATCGAATCCTCGGAACTAGCGATTTCGCCCATAGTCCTGCTGGAAATGCAATTCTTGCAGGAGATCGGGCGCTTGAACGCCAGTCCCGAGGATTGGCTCAGAATCCTGACGCGCGAATTCGGCGTTTCCGTCTCTCCAACCACCCTCTACGATGTCGTCCAAGCCGCCCGCATCGAGAGCTGGACGCGGGATCCGTTTGATCGACTCATCGTTGCTCAAGCCAGAACTGCCGGAGCCAAACTTATTACCCGCGATCGGAAGATCCGCGAGCACTTCGAACTCGTCGTGTGGTAGGTCCAGCCACCTACCCCGACATCTCAACCCTCAAACCCGGCCGGGCAGCCAACTTCGCCACTCCTCCAGCCGTAACTCCCTGAATCCGGTACAACTCCACGGACTCCAGCGAATCCATTCCTGCGAGAATCTCCAAACTCGCGTCCGTAATCCCGGTCATCCCGGCGTAGTAATACTTCAAGCGCAGTCCGGCAATCCACCCCGTCGCAAGATCCGTCGTATCCCGGCAGTACATGCAGAGCAGCCGCTCCAAACCGGCACACGCTCCCACATGCCGGAAGCCTGCGTCCGAAATGCCAATCGACGTCAATTCCCGCAACGCCGGAAATTCAGGCAATCGTGACAACGCTGCGTCATCCAGATTCCGGCACCCAACTCCGAGCGCCTGCAAGGTAGCAATCCCTGACAGCGCCGAGAATCCCTGTCCAGTCAGATTCGGACATTCCCGACCCCAAAACCGTTCCAACGTCCGCGATCGTCCCAGCGCCTCGAATCCCTCATCGCCTGCCACCGCGCTTTGCGCCCTTAGATTCCGAAGACCGGGAATTGCAGCGAAATGCGCCATCGCGGCATCATTGCTCAAATCCCCGTCGCAGCCGAGCGTCGTCAACCGGGGCATGTGGGCCAGCACCCCGAAGCCGTCGGGCGTAATTCCCGTGGAATGCCAGAAAAGGTCCAAATCCTCCAGCGCGTGCATCCCAGCGATGCGCTGGAGGCCGCTGTTGGTATAGGGTCCATCAATGAGGAGGCGCGTAACAGGAAACTCGGACAAACCCGTAAGCCCCGCGTCGGTGACGAACTGCCCGGTACTCAACTGCCACAGGGCGGATTTCCCCCGCAATCCCGAGATCAGCCCGTCGCCGGTTGGCGTACCCATCACATTGACGATCTCCAGCTCCGGGCAGGCCGTCAGGTTGGCCACGCCCGCGTCAGTAACCCCTTGCTGCCACGGCATCTGGAAATTCCGAAGACCTGGGAACCGGCGCAGGTTCTGCAACCCCGCATCCGTAACCTTCCCTTGGTATCCGCCGATATCCAGTGTGTGCAGTTCCGGTGCGGGTCCTAGCTCCCGCAGACCCTCGTCGGTCATCCACCCGTTCGCCTGAACTGCTCGGAGGTGCCGTTCGCGCACAATCCCGGCTGCTTCCATCCAGTCCTGACGCGATAGTTCCCGAGTCAGGACAATCGTATTGTCCGCAGTGACCGAAAACCCTTCCAAACTATTCGGCCGCCCGGTTTTCAGTTTCCTACCCCGCCTTGGCCTTCCGTCCGCGCTTGGCCACCGGCAACTCCTCCGCAGCCTCCAATGCACCGCCCGACGCGGTCGCCACCATCGGCGGCTTCCGCATCTCCAGACTCTTCCGCAGTGCCTCCATGATGTCGATCACCGGAGCCATATGCGTCTCCGGTGTGGCGATC
>CAITMP010000727.1 GCA_903893525.1 uncultured Acidobacteriia bacterium
CCTCCATTGGATCTTGAAAGCGGTTTCGCTGCTGGTGGTGGCCCGGATGCTGCCCGGCATCCAGATAGATGGATTCGGCTCCGCGATGATCGCAGCCGCTGTCATCGGCATCGTTAGCGTGATCCTGGGATCGCTGTTGAAATTGATCCTCCTTCCGTTCATCCTCCTTTCGTTGGGATTGGTGTACTTGCTGATCAATGGACTGATGCTGAAGCTGGCGTCAGATCTGGTGCCGGGGTTCCGTGTTTATGGTTTCTTCACGGCCGTTATGGGTGCCGTGTTGCTGAGCATTGTCGATTTTGTGATGAACCGCTTGGCAGGATTCTGACGGCCAGACCGGCCAGATTCAAGCAAGTCGTTCCCGATTCCTCACGACGGCACTCTTACCGTCATAGAATTGAATCGAGGACGGACATGACGGAATCTAAAGGCAGCTCAAAAGAAGCAATTGAGCCGGGCAGCGAATCAGACGGGATGCACCGGCGCGGTTTCCATCAGACAGTCATTTACATCTTGAACGGGCTGATGGGCTTGGCATTGGCGTTGCCAACGCTGGTCTATCTGCTGATGCCTCCGAAGGGACGAAAAGAGTCAGCCTATGTGGACGCGGGCGACATCAGCCAGTTGACGGTCGGCCTCCCGGTTGAAATGAGTTTTCAACAGAGCCGCGTGGACGGCTGGCGGGCTCTGACCGAAAAGAGGACGGCTTGGGTTGTAAAGAACGCGGACAACTCCGTGGTGGCATACGGACCTCAATGCACACACTTGGGCTGCGCATACCACTACGAGGAATCCACCAAGAAATTCATCTGCCCCTGCCACACCTCCTATTTTTCAATCGAAGGTGCAGTGCTGACGGGTCCGGCACCGCGACCGCTCGACCGGTACATCACCAAGATTGAGAACAACCGCCTGATGGTCGGTGCGCTCAAGCCCACGGACGGGTCCAAGGCGTAGGAGAACCTCCATGAAAAAGACAAAATTCGAAGAGTTCATAGAGGTTCTGGACGACCGCACGGGTCTTCCTTCCGCCGTATCGCACTTCATGGGCGAGGATATTCCCGCCTCCAGCGGTTGGCATCAAATTTTTGGAAGCGTGGCCCTGTTCATGATCCTGGTGCAGTTTTTCACCGGCATCATGCTGGCCTTCAACTATGCGCCGACACCCGGCCAAGCCTATGACAGCCTCCGCTACATCATGACCGAGGTGACGGCGGGACGACTGATGCGCGGTCTCCACCACTGGGGCGCCAGCATGATCATCGTGATCGTGGTGCTGCACATGCTGCAAGTCTTCATCTGGGGCGCCTACAAGAAGCCCCGTGAAGCCACTTGGATGGTTGGCGTGGTATTGCTGCTGCTGACGCTGGCCTACGGCCTGACCGGATACCTGCTGGCTTGGGACAACCGGGCATACTGGGGCACTGTTGTTACAACCCAAATCGGTGCCACCGTACCTGTGATGGGTCCCTACGTAAGCCGATTGCTGGGTTCGACGGGCGACATCGGCGTGGTGACATTCGCCCGGTTCTATGCGCTGCACGTGCTGGCGCTGCCGCCTTTGACGATGATGCTGATCGCGTTCCACTTGGTGCTGGTCCGCCGCCATGGCGTGGCCCCGCAGGTGGGTGACGAACTGAAGCCAAAAAAGAAGTTTTACCCCGAACAGGTGTTCAAGGATACGGTCGCGATTTTCATCGCGTTCGCGATTTTGTTCACGTTGGCAATCGCGGTCCGGGTTCCACTGGAGCGGATGGCCGATCCGACGGACACGAAATACATCCCCCGCCCGGAATGGTACTTCCTGTTCCTGTTCCAGACATTGAAGATGTTTGACGGGCCGCTGGAAGTCCTGGGCACCGTGGTCTTCCCGTCGTTGGCGATCCTGGCCATGTTCTCGGCTCCGTTCGTTGACCGGGGCAAGATGGTGAAAGTCAGCCAGCGCTTCGTGGCAATCGGAATCGTGGTTCTGGCCGGGATCGGCTGGGGCGGGCTGACGGCTGCAGCTGTGAAGAGCACGCCGCCGCAGTCGGCTGCTGCGTCCATCGACTTCTCAGGCCCGACGCAGTGGATGCAGCTCAAGCCTGCGCAACTTTCCGGTATCCACTATTACAAGGAACAGAAGTGCGAAGTTTGCCACAACGTAACGGCTGGCGGCGAGGCCAAGAACGGACCCAACTTGTTGGGCACCGGTGGACGGCACGACCAGGCATGGATGCTGGAGCACTTCAAGAACCCGCAGAAGGGCAATCCCACCAGCGCGATGCCGGTGGTGAACCTGAAGGAGAGCCAGATGAAGGACTTGGCTGCCGGAATGGCTGCCTTGACTGTGGAGAACGGCGATCTGGTGGCGACAGCCCCCGCATTCGCCGCGCACGGTGCCGCGCTCTACCAGGAGAACTCGTGCTCGGCCTGCCACCAGTTGAATGGCGAGGGCGGAAACATGGGGCCGCCGATGAATGGCTTGGCGACACGACGGACGGAGGCTTGGTCGGCGGAACACTTTGCCAATCCGCAGAAGATGTCCCCAGGTACACCGATGCCGGTTTATGCGTTCAGCAAGCAGGAAATGGACGATATCCTGGCGTACTTGTTCACGTTGCCGGACAAGGCTCCGGCTCAATAGTCGGGAGTTACTCCCCCAGCCAGCCCAGCACAGTCCAAGCCTCGAACCATGTTCGGAGCTTGGACTTTGCTGTTTCCGGATCGTTGAATCCGCGAATGCGCCCCGCCAGTACTTCCCCCAAGCTCAACCCGCGCTGTATCCTCCGGAGCAACTGGAATTCCCCGGATTCCAACCGCCGGTAGAATACATTTCCATCCATCCTGTGGACGGCAATGCGGTATTTGTAGGCCGGGTTGGTTTCGATTGGGAGTATCGAGCGCCGAAAAGTTCCCCGGTTGACGGCAAGGCGAATTTCATCCGCCGGATGTGAAAGTTCCAACAACCGCAGGCAGGGCTGGAGTCTGGGACGCAGATCCGGGCCTGATGCAAGAGACGCTGATTCCAAAGGTGGAATGGAAGCCGCGTCGAAGGCCTCTACGTGGGCCCACTCCAGTCGCGCCACGTCAATGGCCAACGCCCCGTACTTCCCCGCCCTTCCCGGATCGACCTTGAGCCAAGAGGGCAGATGCGAGCCCAGATCCCGCAAAGTGAATGACTTCGATGGACAGGCCGCCAGGTAGGCCTTGGAGAGATTGGAGAACGCCCTCTCCCCGAGCAGTGCGCGCATCGCTGGGAAATCTTCAGCCAGAGCATCGAGCAGGCGGAACCAATACTGGCGGTGGTAGATATCGAGCCGTTCGGCGGCGGTAAGAAGCGTATTTGGGGTCAGGTAATCGGAGACGGCCGGTGCCCGCGAGGAAAGCGGACGCATAACGTCGGACGCCATCCGGCGCTGGAGTTCGATCAGGCGCATGCCATCGCCGCCTCGGGAAGATATTTTCCCGCCTTCCGGGCCTCGGCGTGGACCTCCTCGAACGAGGGTATGCGGTCATCCCATTCGAGCAGGGTCGCTGTGCGCCCACAGCGCGCTACAGCCTCGGCATAGAGAGCCCACACGGGATCGATCACCGGGTGGTCATGGGTATCGAGCGTGTATTTCTCGAATTTCGAATGGCCCGCGATATGGAACTGCGCAACTCTTGCCGGATCCACCGCTGAGAGGTATACCATTGGGTCGAAACCATGGTTCCTGGACGACACGTAGATATTGTTGACGTCGAGCAGAACACCGCAATCGGCGCGCTCAACGACTTCGCCGAGGAACTCCCATTCCGTCATCTGCGACATTTTGAACTCGGCGTAGCTGCTGACGTTCTCAACCGCAATGGGAACTTCGAGGAAATCGCGCGCCTCTCGAATCTTCCTCGCGGTGATCTTTGCAGCCTCGAAGGTGTATGGAATCGGGAGCAGGTCGTGGGTGTATTTGCCATCGACGCTGCCCCAACAGAGGTGGTCGGTGAGCCATGGGGTCTTGGTGCGCCGCACCAGGCTCTTCAAGCGCCGTAAATGCTCCCGGTTGAGCCTGCCCGCGGACCCGAGGTACATGGAGACGCCATGTTGGACGACCCTGTACTGTTCGAGGATACGGTCCAGTACAGCCAAGGGTCGTCCGCCGTCGACCATGAAGTTTTCCGAAATGATCTCGAACCAGTCGACGGCGGGCGCTTGGGAAAAAATGTGGTCGTAGTGCGGAATCCGCAGTCCGACACCGATGGCCAGATCCGTGAAGCCGTTGAATTTGTTGGCGGGCACGCGGAGTCCGGGTGATCGGCTTAGAGTGGCGGCTCCATGGGAAGCGCCAGTGGCGGCTCCCGCAGGAAATCCAGCTTGCTCATCTGTTCCACTGCCTCCCGGACGGCGGATTCGGGAGAGGATTCGACGGTGATGACAAACGGCAGGTCGTTCTTGGTGTCGCAGGGCAGCTGCAGCACCGCCTCCAAGCCGATTTGTTTGGACGCCAGGATCCCGGCCAACTCGGCGATGATGCCCGGCCTGTCGTCGACGCGGAAACGCAGGTAATAGGGTCGCTTCTGCAAGAGAACTGAGACGGGTTGGTATTCACCGAGGCGTTCATGCGCAAACGGGGACACGCGTTCGGGGCTGCCGCTGCGGATCTCGCGCGCGACACGCATCAGGTCGCTGACAACGGCAACACCGGTGGGATGCGGGCCCGCACCGCGGCCGTAGTAGAAGGTATCCGCACCGAATTCGCCCTTGACCCAGATGGCGTTGTAGGCACCCTTTACGCCGGCCAGAATCGTCGATTCCGGTATCAGGGCGGGCCGGACCGACAAAATCAGACCCTTTTCGGTACGCTGCGCGGAGCAAACGAGGCGGATGGTGTGACCCAGCTGGTGGGCATAGTCGAAATCCTGCGCGGTAATCCGGCGGATACCCTCGACAAAGATGTCGTTGGGAACGATTCGCTCGCCGAAGGCCAACGCTGCCAGAATCGCGAGCTTCGAGCGGGCATCATAGCCATCGACGTCCGCAGCCGGATCGGCCTCGGCGTAACCGAGGGCCTGGGCTTCCTTGAGAACATCCTCGAAGGAATCGCCGCGCCGCTCCATTTCGGTGAGGATATAGTTGCTGGTGCCGTTGAGGATGCCCGCAATTGCTGCAATGCGGTCGCCGGAAATCCCTTCGCGCAGGACCGCGTGGATCGGAATTCCTCCGGCTACCGACGCTTCCATGGCCAGGTTGACGCCCGACGCGATGGCACGGTCCCAGATATCGGCACCTTCCAGCGCCATCAGTTCCTTGTTCGCCGTAACCACGGACTTGCCGTTGGCGATGGCGGCGTCAATCATCTCCCGGGCGGCACCCCGGCCGCCTACGAGTTCGGCGACGATATCGACATTGGGATTCGCAACGACATCGCGCCAATCCGCAGTCCGCATCGCGTCCCCGGGGACGTCGGCCAGATCCAATCCCGCCACCGACCGGCTGCAGACAGCGGTCACCTTCAGCCCGAAACCAAGCTTTTGCGCAATCTGCGCGGAATTCCTATTGAGAATCGCCAGTGTTCCCGAGCCCACGTTGCCGAGGCCGATGACACCGACATGAACGTCCTTCATCTTTAGTTATCATAGCGATATGGAAGTTCTTACCCGGCGGTCGAGCGTTCGGATGGCCGTCGCAGCCTTGGTTCCGGCGGGTTTGACGGCACAAGGGCCGCCCGAGGCACCGGGAACTCCTGAAACTACACGACTGCCGAACGGCAAGAATCAGCGCGATGAGATCCTGAAGGCCGAGTACCAGCAAAATTTGAAGGATGCCCACGAACTTGCCGACATGGCCAAGGTGTTTGAGCTGGACCTCGAAAAGAGCGACCGATTTGTCCTCTCCCTGCCGCTGCTGAAAAAGTTGGACGAAATGGAGAAGTTGACCAAGCGCATCCGCGGTCGCATGCGCCGCTAGGCAGTGCGTCGGGGCTTGCGTGCGAT
This sequence comes from uncultured Acidobacteriia bacterium, assembly GCA_903893525.1. Classification (GTDB taxonomy): domain Bacteria; phylum Acidobacteriota; class Terriglobia; order Bryobacterales; family Bryobacteraceae; genus BOG-234. The sequence goes on from CAITMP010000727.1 coordinate 5,953, forward strand.
GAAAAAGGCGAGCCGCTCGGCCTCGCCGGAAGCGATTTCGATCCAGCTAGGAAACGCCGAACGGTAATTCTTTAATGAGGTGGCGAAACGCCCGGAAGTTTTCCCTGCCAGCGCGACCACTCCCCCGCCCCGAACCCCGGCAGCGATATCCGGCAATAGGTTTTCCTGCCAGTAAAGCCAACAGACGATCAGATCCCAGCGGTCGGGGAAAATGCCGAAGTCGCGGTCCTCAAGATCGGCTTGGAGGCACAGGACACCCGGGATTGGCTCGGGATCCCGGTCGATGGCGGTGACCCGCCAAGAACGTTCGGCGAGCCAACGGGAGTGTCGACCGGCACCGCAGGCCAAATCCAAGGCTTGGCCCGGGGGAACGGATTCCAAGGCGGAAGTTAGCTCGGGAGCGGGCGGGCTATGGGCGGGGAGTCTGTTCAAGAATCACGGTCCTGGTTGGGTAGGGCATAATGACCCCCTCGCGCATGAGTCGCTTGAAGAGCCGTTTGCGCATTTCGCTCTGGGCGAGGAAGTGGTCCGCATAGCCGGCAATCTGGACGTTTACCTGAAAACCGAGACACCAGTCGCCGGGACCGGGCTGGAAGCGCACATTCGGGGCGGGGTCCGATAAAATGCCGGGCACGATTCCGGCAGCGGCAACGGCTTCATCCAGCAAGATCGCCTCGACGCGGTCGATATCGGAATCCATGGCCACGTTCATGAAGATGGAGATTCCCATGCGCGCGTCCGGCAGATGGAAGTTGGTGAAGATGGTCTGGCCCAGTTTGTTGTTGGGGATGACGACCAGGTTGTTGCCCATGGTCCGCATGGTGGTGCAGCGCCATGTGATGTCGGCAACATAACCTTCCTCGCCGGAACCGAGCTTGATGTAGTCCCCAACATGGACCAAGCCGGAAACCGAGACGTAGAAGCCGGCAAACAAATTCGACAGAGTATCTTGGAGGGCCAGCGCGACGGCAATGCCGCCGACTCCCAGAGTCGTCAGGATGGGAGTCAAGTTGATGTCGAAGACGACCTTCAGGAGCCAAACGAGGCCGACTGAAAACACTCCGACTTGGACCACTTTTTGGGTCAGACTGGTGACGGCACGCACCCCGGCCACGGCTCCGCCGTAGACCCGCACGGCGTTCCCGGCGAGACGGCTTAGGGCCAAGGTCAGGGACCAGACGCCTATCGCCTGGAGCACGGCGGGCAAATGTTTGAGGTACTTGGGAGGGATGGAAGAATTTTCCACCGCCAAATGTGCGGCGAGGATCACCGCCCAAGCCAGCATGGGCCCCCGGACGGTCTCGGTAAGCAGGACTCCCAAGTGGCTGTCGGTCTTTTCAGCCCAGCCGTTCAAGGCGTCGAACAGTAGCTTTCTTACCAGCAGGGCTGCCACGACGATCAGACCGAAGATCGCCAAGGGCGCCAAGATCACGAGGGGATCCGTCAGCGCCAAAGCCAGCATCTGTTTCAACAATGCCATGGAAAGACCTTACAATCGCGATAGTCGCACATCGAAAGCCGCGGCCATCCAAACGGATCAACGAACACCCGCTCCCGTGCGTCAAACTGGTTTGAACCGCCTGCTCGTCATTGTTGTTCTCGGATACTTGGCCACCGCGTGCCGGGCCGCCGAGCCCGACTCCCCCAAGGAACTGGCGATGCTGCTGGCGCGCAAGGCTGCGCGTGCCGAGAAGGCGGGCCAGCCGGCCCAAGCGTACATATACTATTCCGAGGCCTCGGCACTTCAGCCCCGCAACAAGCGGTACAAGGGCCGGATGGTCCTGATACAGACGAAGGCCAACCAGCAGTCCAAGCCGAAGCCGCGTCCGGGAGACGTCCGGGCGGAGACCGACACAGCGGCTGTCGCGAAGGAGGCCCGGCCCGAGGAGGTTTTCGACAGCATCACCCAGCGCGAATTGTCCGAGGCGCGCGAACTGTTGCCCAATCCGGTTCTCAAGCCCAAGCCCGGCGAGCAAAGTTTCGATCTGGAAGGCGACCCGCGCAGCTTGTTTGCGAAGGTGGCCGAAGCGTTCGGACTGCAGACCGTCTTCGATGGCGACTATCCCACCATCGGCCAGCCGACCCATTTCCGAATGTCCGGGGTCGACTACCGTGGCGCGCTTTGGGGCTTGGAGGCGGCGACCGGCTCCTTCGTCATCCCGGTTTCGTCCAAGGTTTTCATGGTCGCCCGCGACACGCTGCAGAAGCGGAACGAACTGGAACAAACGATGGCCATCTCGATTCCGGTCCCGCAATTCACCTCGCCACAGGAATTGACCGAACTCGCCACATTGCTGCGGCAGGCATCGAATATCGAAAAGATCGCATTCGATACGGCGGCGGGGCAAATCGTGCTCCGGGACAGGATTTCGCGGGTGATTCCAGCCGCTGAATTGATGCGCCA
>CAITMP010000728.1 GCA_903893525.1 uncultured Acidobacteriia bacterium
ACGAATCAGGATACCGCGCTTGCGGGTATTCGTTCAGCCTACTCCTTGACCTTCGGCTTCCCCTTGCGCATTTCCTGCAGCTTGGCCCAATCGACAACATTGGCTCGCTTGGCCCAGGCTTCCCACTTCCCGGTCATCGTTTTGACCCGGTCCGGGAACTTCGCGGCCAGGTTGTTGCGTTCGGTGCGGTCGTGCCGGATATCGAACAGTTCCCAATCGCCGGGGAATTTCGATACCAGTTTCCAATCGCCTTCCCGCATGGCGCGGTTGCCCTCGTGTTCCCAATAGAGTTCGCGCGGGAGCGGCTTTCCGCCGGTGCATGCCGGAATCAGGCTCTTGCCCTCGGCGGGCTGAATGGTTTGCCCGTTGAAAGTGGTCGGATACTTGGCCTGCGCCACGTCCACGCAAGTCGCCATCAGATCCACCAGGTGGCCGGTCTGATCCACGAAGGTTCCTGTCTTTTTCGCGATCTTCGCCGGCCACTTCGCGATGAATGGACTCGAAATGCCGCCCTCGTGCTCCCAGTGCTTGTAGAGGCGGAACGGCGTGTTGCTAGCGTTCGCCCACCCGACCCCGTAACTCTGGAAACTCTCCTCGCCGCCCGGCATGATTTCCGGCACGTTGCCCGCCTGCACGGGACGCCCGTCCACCGTCGTCTTGCGCACACCGGTCGAATTCGCGTTCCTCGCCAGCTCCTCCGCGCACCCGCCGTTGTCGGCCAGGAACATGATCAGGGTATCGTTCTCGACGCCGGTTTCCTTCAGCGCGGCCATGATCTTGCCGATGTTCTGGTCCAAGCGGTCCACCTGCGCGGCGTAGACGGCCATCCGGCGGGCATGCCACTCCTTGTTCGGCGAATCCAGCCAGGCCGGAACCGACGAATCCCGGTCCGTGATGCCCCATTTCGGGTCCACCAAGCCCATCTCGACCTGCCGTTTGTGTCGTTCGAGGCGCAGCTTGTCCCAGCCGTCCTTGTACCGTTCGGCGTACTTGTCGATTTCTCCCCGGAGGGCGTGGAGCGGCCAGTGCGGTGCCGTGAAGGCCGCGTAGAGGAAGAACGGGCTGTCCGGCGAGGCCTGCTTGTGTTCCCTGATGTACGTGGCAGCTTGTTGGCCCAGCGCGTCTGTGTAGTAGAAATCCTTCGGCGACTGGATCGATTCGTTGCCCTGTTTCAGCGTGACCGGGTTGAAGTAGTCGGCAGCTCCCGCGATGGTGCCGTAGTATTTCTCGAAACCGCGCTGCATGGGCCAGTTGTGGGAATCCGCATCGACCGGGGTCACGTGCCACTTCCCGACCATCATGGTCTTGTATCCGGCCGGTTTCAGCACTTCTGCGATGGTGACAGCGTTGCGGCTGAGGTCGCCCCGGTATCCCGGCAGGTTGTCCTCGAACACCATGTGGCCGACGCCGGCCTGGTGGGAATAGAGGCCGGTCAGCAGCGACGCGCGCGTGGGGCAGCAGCGGGCGGTGTTGTAGAACTGGCGGAACTTGACGCCGTCCCTGGCCATCGCGCTCAGGTTGGGCGTGTCGATTTCGCCGCCGTAGGGCGCGATGTCTGAGAAGCCCAGATCGTCGGCCAGAATCAGGACGATGTTGGGTCGCTTGGGTGCGGCGGCTTGGGTCGTCGTTGTCAGGGCCGTGGACGCTGCGGCGGCGGAAAGCGCGAAGAACGCGCGGCGGTTCAAGGATTCGGATGCCATGTGTCTATTTCTTCACCAGATACGTGTCAAACCAGCGGATCATCTCGCCCATGTAGTCGGGTGGATTGACAGCTTTCGGGAATGTGGGGCCGTGCATGGCGCCGGGTATGCGGAGCAGTTTCACGGTAACTCCGGCGGCCTTCAGCTTCGCCTCCATCTCCTCGGATTGCGCGAAATCCACCTGTTCGTCCTTGTCGCCGTGCATCAGCAGGAAGGGCGGGTCGTCGGAGGAAACATAGGTGACCGGCGAGGCCTCCTTGTGTAGGCGGTACTCGGCGGTATTTTCCTCACCGGGCTTGGGGCGGGCCATGCCGAGGATGAAGCGCCCGTTGTCGCCTGTCAAAAAATCAATTGGGGCCGCCCGAGCCACCACACACTGCACTTTTGCGCTCTCCCGCTCCACCGGATCGGCGTCCTCCGGGTTGCCCTTGCCGTCATGCGTGCCGAGCATGCTCACCAGGTGGCCTCCCGAAGAGCCGCCCGATGCGCCGATCCTGTCCGGACGGATGCCGTACGCCGCCGCATTGTGGCGGATGAACCGGACCGCGCGCTGCGAGTCCTCCACTTGCGCCGGATAGCGGAATCGTGGCAGGGAACGGTGGCTGATGGCGAAAACCGTGTAGCCGGCCTTCGCCAGGGTGGAGGCGTAGAGCCTGGACTGGCTGTTTTGCTTCAGCGGTTCCGCGTTGTAGGCCAATGGAGTTGTCCAGCCGCTGCCGGAAATGAAGATGATGCCGTAGCCCTTGGGCTGGGCGGGCTTGTAGACATCCATCAGCAGGGCGGCACCCGAGTACATGCCGTAAACCACGTTGGATTCCACGGTGTAGGGCTCGGCAGCGTGGGCCGCCGCTGCGAACATGGCAACCGGGAGAACGGAAAGTAGCTTCATGAAGAACCCACAATGATATCAGCAGCTTGACCCGTTGGCGGCGGCTGGAACGGCGGTTCTTTTGTCCAAAACGGTACGGCTTACTTCAGTGCGATGGTCACCGCGTTGGCCGTCTGGCCGTCCACGGTGAACACCACCGGAACCACACCGGCACCCGCCAGAGTCTTTGGAACAATCAGGTTGACTTGGTCTAGACCGGGGTTTCCCGCTACCCCGCCGATGTATTGGACTGTTGCTGGAAGGCCGCCAATGGTTGCCGCGAAATTCCGGGCGGCGCTCAAACCCCGGAGTCCGGTGCCGTAGAGGGAAACGATCAGCGTGCCGTTGGTCCCGCCCGCGTCCATTGGTGCGGGCAAGCAGCCGCTGTTGGAACAGGTGAAAACAGGCTGCGGGACAACGCTGCCATCGGTCCCGTAGACTGCGGCCAGCGCAGCAGCAACGCCCTGTCCACTCGCGTTGGCGGTGTAGAACCCAGGTCCGACGCTGTCTATCAATGCCGGTCCGCTGGCGGATCCGACCGTAACCGTCGCCAAGCCTGGTGCCGTTCCATCCGGAACCAGAAAGCACACGGCGGACGAGTTGGCAACCCCTGCGGTAGGCGGTGCCACGTAATAGAGTGCGGCTGCCCGCGTGTTCCCGAGGCTGTCCGTCACTTGGACGGTGGTGTTCCCAAGTGTTGTCGGCAAGGGCAACTGGGTCGCAATTGAGAAGGTGGAAGCGAAGTTCGACCCATACGCCACCGCGTAGGTCGCCGGTCCGAGCTTGGTGGCGTAGCTGGCGCTGGAAACGCCGGCCACGGTTCCGGAAGCGTCGGTCGCTGCGTTGTTCGCCACGGTCAACAGGCTTCCCGTTGTCAGCAGCGATTGTGCGAAGTCGGTGAGGTACTGCGCCTGGGTCTGGCAGCAGGCGGGAATGGCGAAGAGGTTCGCCGAAGGGTTTGTGCCAAAGCCCTGGATGATGTTTCGGCTGGCGTCGCCGCCGGCCACGTTTTGCAACCGGATCGCGGTGCGCGGGGAATTGGAAACCCGGTTGTTGGCCACACTGAAAAGCGAATGCGGACGGGATGTCACCTGGCCTCCGTCGGCCCTGGCCGCAACCGCATGGATCGCCGCCGCCGCCGAAATCGGTCCTGCGGAGGGATTTCCATATGCGATGGCTGAATCGACAGAGTTGTTCCGTATGGTCAGGTCCGTTGCGGGGCCCGTGTTCCAATCCGGAGCGCCGGGGTCCGGTGATGTTCCCGACCACTGCCGCACCAGGATGCCCGCATTGGCCGTCCGCTGGATGAAGTTGTCATGGATCTGGACGTTCTGAACGCCCGCGAGGACCAGTCCGCTGCCAAAGACCACTTCCTGCACGGCGTTCCCCGAAATCAGAGACCCACCGCCGCGTTTGGTGGAATCGTTGTCGATCACTCCCATGCCCGCCACCAGGGTGGTGATGGTCTTATCCAGCGTAAGGGTTACGGTTTCGCCATCGGTGACGGACTGCGCCGAAATCAGAGGGTTCTGCGCCACGATGTTGGCGCTGGTGACCACCGAAGCGTCCGCCGGATTCACGAACGAAATCGACGCCTTGTCGGCAATCGGGGAATCGCCGCGGCGGACCACGGTCACGCTGGTTCCCGCCGCTTGGACAACAGTCGCGATCCAGGGCGTGGTCAGCGAAATGGCGTCGTCGCCCGTTCGACGGACAATGTTCGATGTGAGATTGGTTGTCCCGAGCGTGTAAGTACTGACGATCCCTCTGCCATTGGAGGAAATCAGCCGGGTTGTGCCGGGACGGGGAATGACTTGGAGGTGGTCGGCTGTCGCTCCGTTGGTGCGTTCAAACTGGACGGCGGTCCCGCCTGCAGAGTAAATGGAGGCATTCTTGACCGCGACCCGCTGGCCATTGGAAATCCGGATCGCGGGCGGTCCGCCCCGGTCCGTCAAAACCAGGGTGTCTCCGGGTTGGATCGCAGCAAGGTTGGCGGCTTGTGCCCAGGGGTCGGTCGTATTGGAAACCGTGATGTTGTTTCCGGAAAGCGGACGTGTTGCCGCCAATCTGCCCACTTGGGTGATCGGCGCCCCGTTGCGGAACACGAACATGCGGATTACATCCAGGCCGTCCGCAGCACGCGCGGTACTGAAGTCCGTTGGCGACTGCCATCCCGGGATGCTCTGGTAGGCGATCTTGGCATTTGCCGCATCGACGGAGGCCACCGTCGCTAGGGTAAACGGCAATTGCACGTAATCGACTGTGAAGTTCTGGAAGTTCACCGACACGCAGCCTTGGCATTCGAAGGCGGTGGTGTTGGACTTGGCGAAGTAGAGGTCTGAATTCTGGAAATCCAGCGTGAGCGTATTCGCGGTAACCAGAACATGCTGCGCCGCGCTGTGCTGCGTGAGGAAGTAGTAGGACCCGGTATCGGCGGTGATGGTTGTTACGCCGTTCCGGGGTGCCCAAGCGAGGGCTGCCTCCAGCAACGGTCTGGCGTCCAAGGTCGGACTGTTGGGCGTCAAGTTCGACGACGCCACGCCCCTTTGCACCAAGTCGCGCGACAGGTTCAGGACCGCGCCGGACTGTGCAAAACACATCGGCACTGCCAATAGCAGGATCGCAAAACGGAAACGGGCCACGCATGCAGTTTCGCACACGCGGCCCGTATCCGGGTTGTTGCAATCGGCCTAGAATGTAAACCGGCCGCTGACCACGCCGACGCGTCCCGAAACCGTTCCACTCTGGAACGATCCATAGATGCTGGTGGGCGGAACGACGGTTGCGCTGGCGAACCCGAGGGCGCTCGAAGTGACGCTGCCGCTGGGGTTGGCGAAGTTCGGGTGGTTCAGCAGGTTGTAGAACTGGAACCCGAGCGCGAAACGCATCTTCTCCCGAATGCGGATGTTCTTGGAGAAGTTGGTGTCGATGTTGAAGTATCCCGCGCCACGGTACATGTTGGGGGCCGTGTTGCCGAAGTCCTTCTGCGTGGTCGTGGTGGCGAATTGGGCGGCGGTGAGGCACGGGGTGCCGCCCGTCACGCTGTGTCCACAGTTTGCCGCGAAGGCCGAGGGGTCCAGCAGATCCGCGAGGAAGGCATTGCCGACGCCGCCGGCGGAGTTGACGCGGGCCGCCATGGCAGTGTTGGTTGCCGAAAACGGCGGGCCGGAGTAGGCGTAGAACTTGCTCCCGACGGTCCAGTCGCTACCAATCCATCTGGCGATCACATTGTTGAACTTGGGCGAGTTCCAAACCAGATCGCCCGTTACCATGTGCCGGGTGTCAAAGCCCAGCGGTCCGTAGCCCATGTTGATCCGGGACGCATCGTACACCGCCACATTGCCGAGCGCGTGGCTCCAAGTGTAGCCGATTTGGGCTTGGAAGCCATGGCTCATCGAATGGCGCAATGCACCGATGACCGCCGTGTAGTTGGAATGTCCCGCCGTCCGCACCTGTGTCACGGACAGGAATCGCGGATCCGGGGCGACGGTCGGCAGCCCAGCGAAACCAGTGGACGCGTAGACGCTGTTTGTGGCGATGAAGGCGTTCGCGTTCACATTGCTCAGCGCCTGGTCGTAGCCATGGTTGCCGGTATAGGTGAGAGAGAAAACATCCTTGGGTCCCAAGGGCTGTTCGATCTCGAAATTCCACTGCAGGCTCTTCGGCGCGGCGAAATCATCCGGTGGCGAGTAGAATCCGGGCTTTGCGAACGTCGCGCCCGTTGGCAGACCAGCCTGCAGCTGCGCGAGGGTGAATCCTTTCGAGAAGCCGGACCGGAAGGCCGCAGCCGACGCGTAGGCGACGGAAAGCGCACTGTTCGGGTCGTTGATGAGCCCAACGTTGCCGGTGGTTACGCTTGGGGTGAAAACGGAGGGAGCGTTGGTGTCGATGTTGTTGGCCACCGAAACCGAGAACAAATTCGCAAAAAGGCCGATTCCGCCACGGATTACCATCTTGCCCGCTCCGAAGGGCGACCACGCCACGCCGAAACGCGGTTCCGTGATCACGGACTCAAGCTTGTTGTACGCGGTGTGCAGCCCGGTCTGGATGGTCGCGTTGTAGGGGACGTCCGCTCCGCCCTTGTATCCGGAGGTGCCGAACTGGACGTTGGTCCGCGCGAAGCAGTTGTCGAGGCAGACCGGGTTGCCGTCGCGCTCAAAACGGACGCCGTAGGTGATCTTCAGGTTCGAGCGCAGAGCCCATTCGTCCAAGCCGTAGAAATTCAAAGAGTAGGCCCGGATATGGGCCGCGCCCAGCAGCGGGAAGCTCTGGCTGAACGAACTGCCCTTGCTGGTGCTGTTGACCTTTCCGTAAGCGAAATCCGCCAAGTCACTGAATGTGTAGGTCCCGGCGAAGGCGCCGCTCGAAAGGTTGGTGGCGGTCACCTTGTTGAACCGGTAGTTCATGCCGCCCTTGATGGTGTGGCGTCCGCCGGACCAGGAGATGTCGTCGACCAACTGCATCTGGCCCACGTTGCGTCCGTTCGGGAACCCTGCCGTGCCCTGTCCGCCGCCGCTGCCGACACCGGTGAAGCCGCCGGAATTCGATCCGCCGTCGCCAAATGAGAACCGTTCGGGCATCAGGGCCTGCACCTTGGAGAAATCCGCGACGCCGAAGATGGCCGAGTACCAGCTCCCGGAGCCGATGAAATTGTTGACGAGAGTCGGGGAGATGATCCAAGTGTGGTTCAGTTGTCCCGCGTTCTGGGGCTGGGTGCTGACCGAGTTGAAGGCCGGGGCGATCGGGCTGGTGCCGGTGGCCTGGACTCCGCGGTCCATGTTGAACCGCGCATTCAACTTCTGCTTGTCGTTGATGTTGTAATCGCCCCGGAATGTGTAGAGCGATTCCGTGTTGAGCTGGTTGTTGCCGCTCACGAAGACCACGCCGCAGGGGGTGGTGACGCCGAACACGCCGCCGTTGCCGTCGGGGGTACCGGAAAACGTTCCGTTGCTCTGGCACCCGAGTTTGCCCCTCGAGTCCTGGTAGGGACCCGAGCCGTTGGTGATGGCAACCGCACGCGCTACGCCGGGGGCATTCTTATACAGGTTCGCCGCGCTCTGGTAGAGGGGGACCGCCGTCTGGGGTACATGCGCCAGTGCGAAGTTCAACAACTGGGGCGAGGGCAGCGTGATGGTGCTGGTGTTGGCCAGCACGTACCGGAGGCCTTCCATGTCGAATAGGAAAAACAGCTTGTTCTTGATCGCCGGACCGCTCACCAGGCCCGCATACTGGTGGGCGTCGGAACGCGTCTTGGGGTTGCCCGCGAGCGTCACGAAGTAGTCGCGCGCATTGAACAACTGGCTGTTGAAGTTGTAGCTGGCGTTGCCGTGGATTCCGTTGCCGCCGCTCTTGCCAACGATGTTTTCCTGTCCACCGGCCATGCGCCCATACTGCGGACTGAAGGCGTTCAGGATAACCGTGACGTCCGCAACCTCGTTCGCACCGAGCAGGTTGTTGCTGGCACCGGAGTTGTTCAGGTTGTTGTACGGGTCCATCACGTCGGCGCCGTTCAACGTGAACTGCATGGAGGAGCCGGGGACGCCGTTGGCGTTCATGTTGCCGCTGCCGCCTTTGACGTTGACGCGGACGCCCGGAATGGTCATCGCGAGTGTCGTCAAATCGCCGCCCGCCATGGGAAGGTCTTCAATCAGCTGGGTGGAGAACGAGCGCGCGAGGTTGGCGTCCTCGGTCTGAAGCACTGCAGCCGCAGCCGTCACCTCGATGGTTTCCTTGGTGCCTTCCACGGTCAGGACGAAGTTGAGGTCGACCGTCTGGCCTACCGGAATCGCCGCTTTCGCCGTGGACGGCTTCAAGCCGGGCGCGATGGCCACGACGCCGTAATCGCCGGGACTCAGCAGGGAAAAGCGGTAGTCACCCTCGCCGCTGCTGGTTGCCGAGCGTGCTTCACCTGTCTTGGCGCTCTTGAGTTCAATTTTGGCGTTGGGTATAACCGCGCCGCTTGCGTCCGTGATTTTGCCGCGCAGATCACCGGTGGTCATCGTCTGGGCCGAAGCCGCAAAGGCCGACGCCAGCAGCACCAGTAGTGCGGTGCCCGTTCTTGTTGTTCGATTCATGCTTGCCCGTCCTCCCTGAAGTGGAAATCCCTGCATTGGGAAAGCGCGCGCAAGCGTTGCGCTCAGTTGTGCGGACTAGGCACTTTGAATCTGTCCACTCTAGCACGGATGCCAGGCATTTCACTACACTGAAGGTGAATGAAGCGCTACGTCGTCTTCGCAGCCCGGTTTGCGCTGGCACCCATCCTGACGGGTTCGATGGTGGTGAGCGTGGGAGCTGGGTCGTCCGCCTTCGAGCGTGCCCACGCCGTCATCGGTTTCGCCACCATCTACCTCATTTTCGGACTGCTCGTACTGGCAGCCAAGGAGCGGGCGCTGCGCGTTCCGGCTGCGCTTGCATTGCTGCTGGCGCTGCTGGAGGCGGTTCCCGCCGTGCCCGTCCTCCATGCCGTCGTTGCGCCCTTCCTGTTTGCCACCCTTGCCTGGGCCGGATACGCCCGGTCACGATCGGCGGCGGTTGTCCCGGACGGTAGGCTCGCCATCCTAATCCTTCCACTCTCGCTTGCCATTCCGATTGCATATGGTGTCGCATACCGACACCAGACGGCGGGGCTGGAGGCCCATTTGGGCTCCGCCATGCTGGTGGGCGGCACCATCCTTATCGCCGCGGTCGTGATCCAGCAACAGCACCCCGACCGACCGTACCTCGTGCTAGCGTCCCAAGTGGCCCTCGGCACGGTTCTTCTCCAAGTTGTGTTCGGCATGGCGGCGATGGTGATCCGCATGTTGGAGGTGGAGAACGGGCTGCTTCTGGCGGTCGTCCGTGCCATCCATATTGCGGGTGCCGCGCCGTTGCTGGCGGCTACCATCGTAATGGTGTCCGAATACCGTCGGAAATCCCGGATACCATTGTCGTCCGGTCATCCAGGTAACCCGATGGACACGGTAGGCGTCCAATAGCATTCCGTTCCGCACCCTATTCCATGAACATCCGTTCCATGAACATCCGCCTTCTTCCGTACTCGAAATCGTCAAATCTGCTGCATCTCGCAGCCCTTGCCTGCTTCTGCATCCCCTCAAGTCTTTTCGCCCAAGGCTATGTGATCGCCACGGTGGCGGGAGGCAACCCGTTTATTTCCAGCATCGGGAATGGGGATCTGGCCACAAACGCCTACTTGAACTCCCCGGCGGGTGTCGCCGTCGACGCTGCCGGAAATATTTACATTGCCGATACGGGCAACCACGCGGTCCGAAAAGTGTCGGCCAACGGCATTATCTCCGCCTTCGCCGGTACCGGCACCCCTGGATTCGCCGGTGACGGCGGCCCCGCCACCAGCGCCCAGTTGCGGGGCCCGACGGGGCTTGCTCTCGACAAGAACGGCAATCTGTACATCTGCGACACCTCCAACAACCGGATCAGGAAAGTCTCCACGACCGGTATCATCACCACCGTTGCCGGTAGCGCCACGGTGGTAAGCAGCGGTGTGGGTGACGGCGGCTTGGCGACCAGCGCCAACCTGAACCTTCCCCGCGGCGTGTTGCCGGATGGCTCCGGGAATTTCTATATTGCCGATACAGCCAACCACCGCGTCCGCAAAGTCGATTCGAATGGCACCATCACCACCGTTGCGGGCAACGGCACGGCTTCCAATGGCGGCAGCGGCAGTTTCGGTGACGGCGGTTCCGCCTTGGTGGCACTGGTGGGGCCGGCGGCGCTCGCCTTTGACAACTCCGGCAACCTCTATATTGCGGATTCGCTCAACCACTTGATCCGCAAGGTCTCGAACGGCACCATCACGTC
>CAITMP010000729.1 GCA_903893525.1 uncultured Acidobacteriia bacterium
GTGGCATTTGTCCCCACGTCTACAGGGAGGAGTATCGAAGCTCGCCAAAGCATGGGCTTGTCTCAAGTCGAAATCGGAATGGAGATTTGGCGGTGGTTTATGAGTACGATATGGCACCGGAAGAACTGCCATTGTCGGACTATTTTCCCCCGGGAAGTGGGCGAAGGACGCGACGTGAGCTCAAGGAGACATTGCTGCGACGCCCGCACTTCGAACAAATTCCCATCCTTCGATGCAGCAGCCATCGGAACTCGGCTCCGGACGAGTTTGCGTCCAGCGAGGACACGTTTCGGAATTTGACCACCGATGGGGTTGTCTACTGGAGTGGGCGCTACTGGGAGGAGAATTGGTTGGCCGATGTTCCCTACTGTTGCCGACAGGCCAATGTTCTGTTCGGTCTCCGCGGGCCGCCATTTCACAGCGGGAGAGCGCCGACAAATTCAGAAGCGGTTGATCTTCGGCCGTGGGCGAATGCCTTTGGTGATTTTCCTTGGTGGTGGCTTCCCATGTTCGGCGATCGCGTAGGGTTTGCTCCGGCTCTTCAGAGAGCGGCCTGCCTTGCCCCCTTTTCCTCGCTTGCCCGTGGCAATTCTATCCAGTTGGGAAAGGAAGCTTGGTGGGTGGATGGCATTGTACAGCTCCAAGGACACATTACGACCGACAACAATCTCATGTATGAGCAGTCACGTCGGGCGAATACGGTTCGAGCCATGAAAGGACTTCCGATCCACCGGAAGGTCAAGTATGCAGCGTGGCTTTCGGGGACCATATGGGAAGCACCCATCAATGATGTTACCGGTTGGCTGGTATGGCACTACGTGGATGGATCGGAGATTCGGGTGCCTTTGGTTTACGGTCGAACGACGGGACGTTTCTGGGCGGATCTGGAGCAACTTGGACGCGAGTCCACGTTCGTGGAACCGGTTTGGAAAGCGTTTGAGACCAAGGCCGATTGCGGAATTGACCGTTGGATTCGATTATTTCGACAGGAGTGGACGAACCCAAGGGCGGAGATCGAAGTGGAAAGCCTGGATTTTATCGTATCGGAGGATTCTCCCGCGTCGCCGTTTCTTGTATCCCTGAATGCGGCGCGATGAATGGAGTGGTTTCAGCCTCGGCTCTGATAGATCTGGCGAAATTGTCGCCTTCCTTGGCGCCACCGGTAACGATCTGCGTCCTCTGTTATGGTGATCATGCGCCCCTCGCACGGCGATTTCTCTCCAGCCTCTATTCCAACACGGATTCTAGGCTATTCCGGTTGCGGATCGGTCTGAATGAAGTGGTGCCGGCGACCTGCGATGCAATTGCTAGCTATTCGGAGGAATACGGCAATATCGAGGTATTTCCCGAGGCTCGGAATATCTTCAAGAGTCCGATGATGCGTCGAATGTTTTGGGAGAGACCAATCGAAACCCGATGGACAATTTGGTGCGATGATGATGCCGAGTTCATCCGGAAGGACTGGCTGATCCGTCTGGCACAGCGGATCGAGGTGCAACCGCACGTTGCGATGTGGGGGTCGATTCACTACTGCGATATTCCGGGAATGGAAGTCCCTGAATGGATTCGGCGGGCAAAGTGGTACTTGGGTATTCCGTTCGAAATGCAAGAAGGCCCGGAAGAAGATCCTGCCGTGAGAATTCTTTTCTGCGAGGGTGGATTCTGGGCTGTCAAAACGAGCGTGCTGCGCGCGCTTGATTGGCCTGATCCCAGGCTCATTCAGTCGTGCGAGGATATGATGTTGGGTGAGGCTCTTCGGCAGTCACAGTTCGCGATTGAGGACTTTCAGTACGGCGTGTTGATCAATCATGCAAAGCGGCGCAATCCGACGGCTCGTGAGGTCACCACCCTATTCTAGTCCAGAGTCGCCCGCACCGGTGCAGCGGGTATGCGTCGCGGGTCGGGTGTTGAGAAAATCCCCCGGTTCGTTTGCGGATCTCGCCATAGAAGTCCGCCTAGGTCCACCCCCATGCGCCGGGCGATCGAGGAACGCACCTGCTGCCTATCCAGCTGCTGCCCTTCGATCTCGCTGGTCTTGACCACGTCTTGGGTCAGGGTCTGGAGCGCGGCTTCCGTCCGCAGGGAAAACCCGAGCGCCTGCATCCGCCCCAGCAATCGCCCCTGCAAATGGCGCACCTCCGCCAGTGCGGCGAGCAGCTTCCTCTCGCCCCACCTGAATCTGGGCCAATCCGCCTGTTCGTAGATATACACCTCAATCTCCGCACTTCGTGCGTCGAATAGAGCCGCGATTCACCGCAAACGCAACCCTTCTACGCAGGTGATGCGGTGATTACGCCCCGATTCACCGCAAGGCGAAAGTCCAAAGTCCAAGGTCGAGAATTCCTGCCCCACGTAGCCGCCGACGGGAGGCGGCGGAAGGCCCGGAGGGCCGGCATCAGTGTAGATCGACCACTCCAAATATCCCGAGCCCCAGCGGGGCGTCACAATCCGGAGTGACAAACCCCGCCACAAATCTGACCCGGCTAATCAACCCAATCTGCTCACTCCAATTCGTTTTTCGCGATTACGAACGCTCCTCTTGTCGCTCTTCGCCGGGGTGAGCGTCGCGCCATGCCAACTCTTCGGCCCGCTCTCTGCGCTGCTTGAAAACGTGCAATGCCAAAGCGACGCTGCATCCGAAGAACAGGAGTCCAATACCACCCCAGCTGGCGTACTTTTCGACTTTCTTCAGAGTCGCTCCGGCGAAGTAACCCAAGAGGGTGAATCCGAGCCCCCAGGTTAAGCCGCCAGCAGCGTTCGCCATCAAAAACCTGGGGTAATGCATCTTGCTCATGCCGGCGAGTCCCGGCATGACGGCGCGCAAGAATGCGGTGAAACGGCCGACGAGGACGAAGATCGGCCCGCGACGTTTCAGGCCCTCGAGGACACGCGTAATCGCCACGTGACGACGGCGAACCATGGGTAACTTGAGCAAGTGGTGTCCCCAACGCTCACCAACGAAGTAACCAACCGAATCTCCAAGGATTGCCGACAGGACCACTCCGAGACAGAGCCAACGAATGCTGACGTGGCCCTGGCTCGCAATGGCTCCGCCGACCAAGACCGCCGCCTCGGCCGGCAGAATGAAGCCAATGAACAAAGCGGACTCACCAAAGACCAAGAGGAGGACCACAACGTAGACCAGCGGCCCGGGCAGTCTTTGCAGCTCGCTCATGACGCCCGAGAGGATTCCTGCAATTACCATTCGCCCATCATGGTGGATCTCAAGGCTTAAGAGCACGACAAGAACGTGGCCTGACCTCGCCAAACTGAGCCAGTGGGAGTGAGAGTCTGGGCGACGAAGAAAGAGCCAGACCATGAAAGGGAAGCAATACACGACTGAGGGGAAAGATCCGGATGCTGCGTGAAGTGGACGGCCACGCTTCGGATAACTGGCGGGCTTCAAGCGTCGCTGTCGAAGCCAGCCGGCAAGGGGCGGATACTCAACGCCGATGTGTTTGTCGAAATCCACCCCACTGGCTCCCCTGCGGTCAAACTCCCGCAGGATCACAGCACACTTTTCAGCCGGGGTTCGCGCCCTCCATACCGAATCCAGCTTTATCAACTGCATACCCGAAGGCATAAACGTCATAATGCTCCCACTATGACCCTTATGCTCCCCACCGACTACCGGCGCTATGCGTGACCCTTACTTGTAACAGCTGTTTGCGTCGAACATCACGTCCACGATGCCCTCCACGTTTCGGTCCACTGGAGGAAGTCCGCCAATGTCCACCCCCATGCGCCGGGCAATGGAAGAGCGCACCTGCTGCCTATCCAGCCGCTGCCCTTCGATCTCGCTGGTCTTGACCACGTCTTGGGTCAGGGTCTGGAGCGCGGCTTCCGTCCGCAGGGAAAACCCGAGCGCCTGCATCCGCCCCA